>NZ_JBPFDQ010000136.1:0-8556 GCF_059415045.1 Ferdinandcohnia sp. SAFN-114
ATGTCACAATACTTATCTCAAGTATTGCCATTTTGGAGGTGTTTTATATTGTCTCACTATTTTAGGTTAGTCCAGGTTTTTTCAAAAAAGCAGTGGATTCTTATTGGACTCATTCTTCTTTTGCAGTTGACGATCGCGGGATACCAAATTGGGACTAGTGAGTCATTATTAAATAACGGTAAAGAAATTACACTTGAGTTAGCACCTGTTGACCCCCGTTCGATGCTTCAGGGTGATTATGTTATCTTGCGTTACGAAATTGCAGAAGTCAATGAATTAAAAAATGTTCATTCAGGAAATAAAGTGTTTATTCTGGCAAAAGAAGACCAACATGGTATCTATCAACGGGAGAAAATACTCACTTCTATAAATCCTCGTGACTATCAACTCGCTCAAGATGAGGTCCTAATTGCTGGTAAGTACAATGGCTATAATGGTATTATCATCGGTATAGAAAGTTATTTTGTTAAAGAAGGTACAGGTTTAGACTTACAGCGCAATGCAAAATACGCTAAAGTAAAAGTTTCGAGAACCGGAAATTCAATACTACAGTCAATTGAGTAGGAGGCAAACTGTCCTCCTTTTTTTATGCAAAATTACAATACGATACAACTTATCATGATATAATTTATAAGTATTATAATTTGAAGGGGAGAATCGAGAAATGTTACAAAACCTATATGAATCTTTAGACAAAAAATATTCAGAATTGGTTGAAATTCGACGTTATTTACATCAACACCCAGAAGTTTCCTTTAAAGAATATAAAACCGCTGAATACATCTCGAATTTTTATAAAAGTTTAGGAATTGAAGTGCGTACAAATGTAGGTGGTAATGGTGTTGTTGCGAAAATTCATGGTAACAAACCAGGTCCAACTGTAGCTTTACGCGCTGATTTCGATGCTCTTCCAATTCAGGACGAAAAGGATGTACCTTATAAATCAACTGTCCCTGGTGTGATGCATGCTTGTGGACATGATGGACATACTGCTACATTGCTAGTATTAGCAAAAACACTTCATGAAATGAAGGAACAACTCGCAGGAACAGTCGTCCTTATCCACCAACACGCAGAAGAATTTGCTCCAGGTGGTGCTATTTCTATGATTGAAGATGGGTGTCTTGAAGGTGTAGATGTCGTATTCGGCACTCATTTATGGGCAACAACACCGACTGGAACGATTGAATACCGCGTTGGTCCAATCATGGCTGCTGCAGATCGTTTTGAAGTTAAAATTCAAGGATCAGGTGGCCACGGAGCACATCCACATACCACTAAGGATGCCGTTGTTATTGGCTCTCAGTTAGTTATGAATTTACAACAAATTGTGAGCAGACGCGTTGACCCAGTTGAATCTGCAGTTGTATCAGTAGGCTCGTTCGTTGCAGAAAATCCGTTTAACGTAATTGCAGACTCAGTTAAACTTGGAGGAACAGTGCGAACATTTAGTGAAGATGTTAGAGACCAAATCGAACATGAAATAGAGCGAATTGTAAAAGGAACATGTATTGCAGCAGATTCCACTTACTCCTATGCCTTTCATCGTGGTTACCCTGCTGTCGTTAATCATAAAGAACAAACGGATTTCCTAGTTAAAGCTGCTGAAAATGTACCTGGTGTTATAAATGTTACGGAAGCTGCTCCTCAAATGGGTGGCGAGGATTTTGCTTATTATTTACAGCATGTACCTGGAACTTTCTTCTTTACAGGCGCGAAGCCCGCTGATGAAACAAAAGCTTATTCACATCATCATCCAAAATTTGATATTGATGAGAAAGCAATGCTTATAGCTGCCAAAACATTAGGAACAGCAACATTAAACTATCTTTCAGTCGAAAAATCAGAAGAAGCTACAGTATAAAAATAAAACGCAAGAATGTTGTATTTCGCACCATTCTTGCGTTTTTATTATTGTAGTATTCGAATACGATAACAATTTTTCGCAACTTCTCCTAAGTGATCAAGTAAATTGTAATTGGCATATGCCCCAACAACAGCTCCAACACCTGGAAGTAATTGAAGCATTTTTACAAAATCAATATAATCACGGTATTCTTGTTGGAAGACACGCCAATCCATTTCGACTAGGCTCTCTTTCTCAAGTTCCCAATTCTCGATAATGTGAAATGTTTTCTTTTTATGTTCATCACTAGAAAAAGCCAATTGAAACACATATAACAAGAAAAGACGTTCCTCATATTTTTTCGTATCAAATCCATGTATCGCTGCTACTTCAAATAAAAATTTCATCTTTATTGAAAGAAGCAAAGGAAAATCGGCCAAGGCTAGAAAAAAACCTCCTGCCCCTGTACCTGCTCCTTCCGCAGCTGCAGTTCGTCTATAGACTGTTAATTTTTCTTCTATTAGCTTTTCTTTTACCTGCAATGTCATTTCATCCGGGTAGTTTCCCTTTGTTGTATATTCTGACCCAACTAACGTAGCTTGAACCATCTTCTTGATGCTCTCGGTAATGACAGTGTGGGCTTTTTCGGGAATCATTTCGTTCACTTTTGTTTGAGCTTTTTTTGAGACACGTTGGAGCATAGTAGATTTTTTAATCAGCTTTTTTCGCCATTGAAATAATTCCTCTTCTACTTTTAACAGATATGAATCATCCATGCACCCTCTACCCCTTTATTAATTTAATACTTACTACGATTTAAAATAGGGATAGGTTTCAAATGATTACCTATACATCCGGTCAAGCTTTTTTACCTTCCCCTTTGTATAAACAAATACAAAAAGATACACGAACACTAGACCAACAACAAATAATAAGATTGTTATCGAGAATTCAACTGTAAGTAAAAGGATTATTGTAAATAAGACACATTGAACTACTAGCAGCTGAAATAGAAGCTGTAAATAAGAGGATAATTTCGATTCTTCACTTACCGGATATAATCGAACCCATATTTTAAAACTATGGTGTCTCCATAATGTCATAAGCTGATAGCCTGTTAAATATAAAAATAATATCATCACAAACGCTTTACCATAATGAAATGGGACGAAATAAATAATCAATCCGCCAATGATGGTTAGCCTCGCATACAAACCTAAGTAGTCGCTTGTCCGCAAAAAGGTACACGTATATAGATAGCGAAATGTATTTTTCTTAGAGTATGAAATTAGACCGGTAACCCAGTTAAGCCAAGGTCGTTTTTTCACCTGCTCCTTTAGTTTAGGAACATCTGTGAATAAATTAGCAATTCGATAAAAAGTAAGCATTCTCTTTGACTCTAACTCGATTAATGTATTCCATTTTAGACCTTTACCCTCGACTGCTTTATGAAAATAAAGAAGTAGCCCAAGCATGAGTATCACGACACAACCGATAAAAATGATCGATGCATCAGAAAATAATAAATACATTAGCACGATATTTAAAATAAGCCGAATTACGTTGTCAGTATAATAAGTTGAGTTTTCTTGGTCATGCTGAGTTAACCATGTCATGAGCAAGTTCCACGCCTTGCTCAAAAGAACAATTACAAAAATAGCTACTAAGGATGAAAATGTTTTATCTGTGACAGCAAGATATAAAGGTGCTGCAATTGCAAACACAATTAATAATAAGTAAATTTGAGAAAACAAGCTATACCAAAATGCCTTTTGAAAATAAGGGGTTAACTTCGTTTCAATTGGCAATAAGAAGACAAGGTCTGGCTCTTTCACTAAGGATTGAACTCGACTTCTAGTCAGTATAGCTCCTAAAGCAAGTGCAATAATAATCGCGTAAGGAAATTCCTTAGGAACATCCTGTAGCCAATAATTATAGTAGTATGCCCCTCCGCCACCTAAAAAGAGGAGAGCGATTAACAAATGGTCATTTAACATATACCGCAAATAACGGCTAATTTCTTTAAAATGTTGGACCTGGCGTTTTTTCCATAGTTCTTTGATATCAATCATTTTCTTCTTCCTTTGTCAGGCTGATATAAATATCATCGAGTGATGCGTTCTCCATTTTGAATTGCCTGCGGAGATCTTCTAAGGCCCCTGAAGCCTTTACTTTTCCGTTATGTAAAATAATAAAGGAATCACAATACTTTTCTGCAGTCGCTAAAATATGGGTAGACATTAAAATGCCCGCACCTTGATTTTTCTTTTTATTCATTAGCTCTAACAAGGATTGAATACCAAGTGGATCTAAACCTACAAAAGGTTCATCTATGATATACACATCTGGATCAACTAAAAAGGCACACATAATCATGACTTTTTGCTTCATTCCTTTTGAGAAATGAGCTGGGAAAAACTTTACCTTTTTTTCCATTCGAAATTCTCTTAATAAAGGATCAATTCTTTCTTCAAATACTTTCTTATCAAGTCCATAAGCCATTGCGGTTAATTCAAGATGTTCATAAAGGGTTAACTCATCATAAAGAATTGGTGTTTCTGGAATAAAACTAAACTTGGATCGATAGGCTTCCATGTCCTCTTGAATCGTTTTCCCCTGAATATGAATAGACCCTTTCTTTGGCTCCATTAAACCAATTATATGTTTAATTGTCGTGCTTTTCCCCGCACCGTTTAATCCGATTAATCCTACAATTTCGTTTTGATTAACTTTGAAGGAAACATCCTTAAGAACAGGATTTTTTGTGTAACCACCGGTTAGATTTTTTATCTCTAGTAGTGCCATGTAAAGCTCCCTTCTTATCATACAAGTTTTTTCGTTTTCTGATGTCTAGCTCCAAGCGCCATCGGCTCCAGGGCCTAAGCCATCGCTTCCTTCTTTTTGCTCAACTTAAGCTTGTTGCCTATCGCTGAGCGCCTTGCGCTTTTCTTTTTATCATATCAAAAATTGCCATTTTTACATAGTTAAAAAAATTGAATAGAACATTTTAAAACGGCCATACTAATTTTTGAAGAGGGCAAGAAAAAAAGCCTTTGATGTTAATCATCTACCTGGAATGAGGTGTTTGTTAAAGACAATATCCTTGTTTTAGACGACAGCTTTTTATATCTGTTATAAGGGGATGGTTACTTTGGGAAATGTGAGAATAAAGTAAGTTCGAAACAAATTACCACTAACAAAATAACAATATTTTGTAAATGAGGTGTTTGTTAAAGGCTACCTAGTCGCTTTATAAGTTGTATTAACTTATAAACATTAGACAAGGGGATGGTCCGCTTGAACTACGGAATTGACTCACTCCAATAGATAAAGACTTTCATTCCTAAAAAAAATGAGGTGTTTATCAAAGATACCGTTAACCTATAACAAGAAAGCCTTCTTCAGAAACAGGATGCATCCTTTGCGATTGCATCCTGTTTTCTTTTTTAAAAATTGGTTACAACATGAAAATTTTAACATCGTATGAACATGTGATAAAATACTAGTTATTAACTGAATTATTGAAAGGAATGGACGTAAATGAGTGATTGTATTTTTTGTAAAATCATCAATGGAGAAATTCCAAGTGCAAAGGTTTTTGAAAATGAACACGTGTATGCCTTCCTAGACATCAGCCAAGTATCGAAAGGACATACTCTTGTTATCCCAAAAGTACATAAAGAAAATGTATTTGAATTAACGCCAGAAATTGCCCAAAATATCTTTGAAGTTGTACCATCTATTGCAAACGCAATAAAAAAAGAATTCAATCCAATCGGTATGAACCTTTTGCAAAATAACGGTGAGCAAGCTGGACAATCTGTATTCCACTTTCATTTACACCTTATCCCTCGTTATGGAAAAGGCGATGGATTTGGCATCGTATGGAAGTCTCATGAAAGTCAATATTCATCGGATGATTTAAAAAATATTGCCTCAAGCATTTCAAAAACAATTGAACAGAATTAACCTCTAAAAAGGCAAGACTTAGGTCTTGTCTTTCTTTATGTCGTGAAAGCGCTATTCTGTGTTTTTTCTAAAAATTTCACTTTTTTTTTCATAAAAACATGATAAGATAACTTTATTCAACTAAAGCAACAAAATAGGAGGATTCAATTATGCAACGAGCTTACAATTTTAATGCCGGTCCCTCTGCTCTTCCAATTGAAGTATTAAATCGAGCCCAAGCAGAACTTAATAATTTCAAAGGAACTGGCATGTCTGTAATGGAATTAAGCCATCGAAGTAAGGAATATGATCAAGTACATCAACAAGCTATTTCTGATTTACGTAGTCTCATGCGAATTCCTGATGACTACCAAGTATTATTTTTACAAGGTGGCGCAAGTTTACAATTCTCAATGATTCCCATGAACTTTCTCACTCCAGGTAAAATAGGTGACTACATATTAACTGGTTCTTGGTCACAAAAGGCACTTGATGAGGCAAATAAACTTGGTGAAACCAATATAGTCGCTTCCAGTAAAGAAGATAAATACAATTACATCCCTGAAATAGGTGCAAACGCTCATTCAGAGAACTCAGCTTATGTTCATATCACATCAAACAACACCATATATGGTACACAATGGGAAAAGTACCCTACCTATACAAATGTGCCATTAATTGCAGATATGTCCAGTGATATTTTATGTAGAGAAATTAATGTAGAACAATTCGGGATGATCTATGCTGGTGCTCAAAAAAATCTTGGTCCATCTGGGGTCACCGTTGCTATTATTAAAGATTCCTTATTAAAAGAAGGCAATAGCAATCTACCTACCATGTTGGATTACAAAACACACGTAAAATCTAATTCACTTTATAATACACCACCTACTTTTTCAATTTACATGCTTTCGCTTGTGCTTGAATGGGTCAAGGAGCAAGGTGGCGTTCCTGCAATTGAAGCGATGAATAATGAAAAAGCAGCTCTTTTATACCAGACAATTGATGAATCTGATGGTTTCTATAAAGCTCATGCTAAAAAAGGCAGTCGTTCCACGATGAATGTATCATACACACTTCCAAGCGAAGAGCTTACTAAAAAGTTTTTAATACAAGCTAAGGAAAAAGGTTTCGTAGGGTTAAATGGACATCGCTCTATCGGTGGGTGCCGTGCTTCCATATACAATGCGGTACCTTATGAGTCTGTTGAAGCCCTCGCTTTATTTATGAAGGCATTTAAATCAGATAATTAGAACTGTAAATTGGTCTAATAGTCTGATATACTGATAGATAAGATTCTTGCAATAGGCAATGAGTGCACTATTGGAGAATCCAAAAATATAGCTTAGAAAAGCTGAGGAGAGATGAGAAATGAATACAAAAGTTTTAGTATTTTTAGCATTATTAGTTGGAATGGGTGCTGTACTACACACAGTTATGCCGGGAATATACCTAGGTATGAAGCCTGACTTATTGTTAATCTTCATGTTTTTAGGAATTATGTTATTCCCTGAAAAGAAATACGTATTGCTTGTAGCAATTGTCGGCGGTGTGATTTCAGCATTGACAACAACCTTCCCAGGTGGTCAAATTGCGAACCCTGTCGATAAATTAGTATCAGCATTCGTATTCTATGGCATGTTTACAGTTGCAAGAAAGCAGACACAATCACTAGTAATGGTATGTGCTATTACTGCAGTAGGAATTTTAGTTTCTGGATTTGTTTTCTTAAACACTGCACTTATAATTGCTGGTCTACCTGGAACATTCATCGGATTGTTCATTGGTGTAGTCATCCCAGCAACTGTAATGGGTACAATTGCAATGGCGATTATTTATCCAGTTGCACAACAAATTATAAGACGTACAAACTTTACAGTTAGTGCATAATCATGAATCTCCGGTGTCCGACTTATTGGCGGGCACCCTTTTTCTGTCCAATTTTGTAAATTAGTTAAAATCGATAGAACTGAAGTAAAACTGATAGAATGAAAATATATAATTCATAGAAAAGAAATAATGTCGATAGAATCAAGTGATCCATCGTTCCTACTCCTCATCTCCATCAAAAATCTATGAAATTAAGTGATATCTAGTCATTTCTCATCATATAGTAGAAGTAAAAAGTGGGACAAGGAGTGGAATCTATGTTAACAGTACCTTGGTTTGTATATGTAGCGTTATTTGGAGTTCTTTTTAGTGCATATATGGTGATTAGAACATCTAGAGAGGAAAAGAAGATTGAAGACTCCTATATTGAACAAGAAGGTAATGTATATATCGAACGTATGAATAGCGAAAAAGAAAAACGTTCTAAGCAAATGAATAAACCAGAGGCCATGTAGAAGTCGAAAAGCGCAAGTCCTTGAAAGAGGAACATCGACTAACTACTACTGCCACGTCCTGTGGCAAACGTCGATGTCAGCATTTCCTGTGAAAGTCCGACAAGCATAACAAAAGCCGGCTGAAAGGATCTCTTTTATCCATCTTGCCGGCTTGGCTTGAACAGAGAGGGGCTAGGCGCTGAAGCTAGACAATATAAAAAGGACCGTTTAAAAACGGTCCTTTCAGAGTGTCGACAAAAGGCATTTGGGAATTCTCTTATTCCCAAATGCCTTTTACTTTTTTCTTTTTTATCAAAACTGGCAATTATTTTTGAGTATATGCTGTCCTAGCTTGCATATTATTTATGCAAGCTGTGGACCTGCCCAAGTCCAATTTGCTAGTTTCTTTAAGTTCATTGCAGCAAAAGTTAACATCGC
>NZ_JBPFDQ010000137.1:0-8535 GCF_059415045.1 Ferdinandcohnia sp. SAFN-114
TCAAATTAATGAAAAAGTGTTAAATTTAATATGGATAGGTGTTTTATATATGTCTCATTTGGCTAGGTCAGTTCACAGATACCGAGTTTCTTATGTTTTCTTATCCTTATAGTAAATTTACATTCTTTATTGTATATTTACTTACTTTATTGTATATTTACCAACTATAATGTTAATGGCCATGAAAAATTACATTAAATGTTATTTTTCATGATTGTTCGGAATGTAGTGTTATTATATAGAGGTTAATACAATAGATTATTTTCATAATTATTCGGAATAGAGTTTCATTCACTTTATTAAAATAAAGGATTTTTCATAATTAATCGAAAAAAATAACTCCATTTAATTAGGCTGCAACCTTTCTTTTAACTAAGGACCAAACCCTTTTATGTTCTCCGAGCTGTAACAGAATTGAACTAAAAAGTGCAGCGCTTTGTAAAGGAAATGTTGCAGAGTTCTGCACTTTTTTTAATAAGGTGTTTTTGATAATCTAGATTTGAGCCACTTTTAGACGTTTTGATCACACAAAAAATGAGCCACATGATTTCCAATTCTATTAACCTCTCTTATGATAGAAAGTGACCAAACTTACTTCATATAGAGAGGAACAAAAAGGATGATCGAAATGGCTCAATTTCATAATATCAAATTCTTAAAAGAGGTTGAAGGTTTATCGCAAAGGCAAATTGCGACAAAACTAGGAATTTCCAGAAATACTGTAAGTAAATATCTTAAAGAAGGTACAGCACCAACAACAGTCCTTCGAAAAAAAGTATATGGGACTAAAGAGTATTCACCGGAGACAAAAAGAGTTATTCCAATTATCGATCAATGGCTAGAAGATGACTTGAAAAGCTGCAAAAAACAAAAGCACACGGCTATCAAAATTTTTAATAGATTACAAGATGAATATGAATTCAAAGGCTCAGCCTCCAACATTCGTAAAATCGTAGCAAAGCGCAGGCAACAAATTCAGGAAGTATTTATACCACTTGTTTTTCAACTCGGCCACCAATTCCAATTCGACTGGGGAGAGGCGGATATTATTCTACAGGGTCGAACACAACGCATTTACCTCTTCTGTATCCAACTTTCCGCAAGTCGGATGCGGTTTGTGAGAGCATATCTTCATGCAAAACAGGAGGCATTCCTGGATGGCTTCGTTAATGCGTTTGAGTTTTTAGGAGGAGTTCCGACAGAAGGTTTACTTGATAATCTAAAAACAGCTGTACTAAAAATCCTACAAGGGAGGGATCGACTAGAACAAGAAGCGTTTATTGGTCTCCAAGCCCATTATGTGTTTAAAGCTGAATTCTGTAATCCTGCAAGTGGCAATGAAAAAGGGCGTGTCGAAGGCACTGTTGGATATGTAAGACGGAATGCTTTGGTGCCACATCCTGAAGTTCAATCTATGAATGAACTGAACGAGTACCTCCAAGATTGGTGTCTAAAGGAAGCTGGAAGGACCCACGTCCCTTATAAATCAGAGACTGTCCTAGAAATGTGGACGAAAGAAAAAGAGTATCTTCATCCTCTTCCTACAAATCGTTTTGAAGCTTGTAAACTTTTATCGTGCAAAGTTAATAAAACTTCCCTTATTACAGTGGAAACAAATCATTATTCTGTACCCTGCAGCTATGCTGGTCAAGCTGTATGGGCAAAAATTTTTGTCGATCGTGTAATCGTAGTGGCTCAAAACCAAGTGATCGCAGAACACTCTCGTTCTTATGAACGCAATCAGATGATTACGGTTCTTGATCATTATCTAGAAGTATTACTTAAAAAGCCACGGGCAATCCGTGACGCTCATGCATTCCAATCTACTGAAATCCCTGACGTATTCAAGAGATTCCATTTGAAAATGCGAGAGCAGGAAGGATCTGAAGGTGATAAAAAGTTCATTCGACTTCTCCTCCTCCATCGTGATATTGGTATGAATAATTTAACGACAGCCTTATTGGAAGCAGAGAAATCACAGGTTTTTCGATATGAGAAAGTCCATGAAATTATTCAAATGCTTACAAATCAACATAAACCTATAAGTACTCTTCCTACGGATAAGACACCAGTCAATCTTCTTGATTACAAAGTGAATAAATCCAATATAGAACAGTACGGCCAATTGACAGGAGGTACAAGAAAATGACAACTGAACTACTTTTGGACCACCTTACCAAACAACTACGGATACCTACAATTGCAGCACAATATCGTTCTCTCGCAAGAGAGGCTGAAGATCGTAACTTGAGATATGAAGAATTTCTATTGGCTTTATTAGAAGCAGAATCAGAGTCGAGAGAAGAGAATCAAAGACAACGTAGGCTGAAACAAGCGGCTTTTCCCGTTCAGAAAACACTAGATAGCTATGATTTTAGTTTGATGCCAAGCCTGAACCGAAATCGTTTTCTGACCCTATCAAAGGGAGATTTTGTGGAGAAGAAGGAAAACATAATATTTTTGGGAAACAGTGGGACAGGAAAGTCGCATCTTGCGACGGGTATTGGTGTTGAAATGATAAAAAATGGCTATAAGGTTAAGTTTATCTCGGCTGCAGAATTAGTAGAAGAACTCCTTCTGGCTAATGAAGAACACAAGTTAGGTGCATTGGAAAAACGGTGGCTCAAATTTGATTTGATAATCATAGACGAACTAGGCTATGTGCCATTCACGAAAATTGGATCTGAGCTATTATTCCAATTCTTTGCCGGTCGTTATGAACGAGCGAGTGTTATGATAACTACAAATTTAGAATTCACGGAATGGACCTCTATATTTGGAGATGAAAAAATGACTGCAGCCCTCCTTGATCGACTTACACATAAAGCTCATATCCTCCTACTAAATGGAGAATCTTATCGATTTAGACAAAGTATGAATCAAAGGGATGGGAGCGACCAGTAGTCTGGGCGCGCGAGGAGTTTAGGGTAGTTTGCCCCTCGGGGCAAACTACCCTAAACTCCCAGTCCTCCCCCAAATATGGTAATAACTCAGAATGAAGTGGCTCACTTTTGAAGTGATCACTCTGGCTCAAATTAATATTGACAAATACATAAGGTATAAAGTGCTACCTATTAAACAATCAGTATACAATAAAATAGGTCATTTGACGGCCTCCGTTTTTCAACTCCCTCAGTGTTGATTACGGCCATAGGAATGTACCACTTCTGCCATTTATTTTACCAGCGATTTCCACAATGTTTACCACTGGTTGCCACCGTATTTACCTTAGGGATAAAGTCAAGGTAGTACAGATTTACAAAGTTAAGGATTTCGAAAGATAAAAATCCTAATTCCTCCGTACTTTATAGTGAGAAATTAGGCTTTTTGATGTTCAACAAACGCACCCGATTGCCGAATAACCTCTTCTATTGAACAGTATATTTGTACTGTGTAGCATAGATAAAATAAAGATAACAGTCCTTGTTCAACTAACGCTCACGTTGAACAAGTGAAGGGAAAAATCTCTAGTCTGAAATAGGCTAGAGATTTTCCTTTTTTCTATTATCAAATTTACTTTTTGAAAACTTTCCAACATTCCATGCTCCCCATGAAACTATGCCGATACCTAAAACTCCAACCCCTAAAATTCCAAGACTTTTCGCTTCTTTAGAAGTAAAAGTATATCGTAAGCCCTCTGCTAAATGTGGTGTAGTGTACCCAGATTTTATTAAGTCATTTACCTCGTCGGGTGATTTCAAAACACCTTCGACAAATTGAAAACCTTTAGAAATAAGTTCTCGACTTTCTGCACCTGATATTAGTTTGCCGTTTTCTAACCAAGCCATATTTTTACCTCTTTTCGAGCAGATATTTATTAAAATCCGTAAACTTTGTCTATACTTGAAATTTTAATGAAATGAGCAAGATAACTAAACTGTTAATAGGTCCTAAAGAATCTATAACATAAAAATTAAAGAGTAATGGTTCTAAATCAAATCTGCAAAATTTAAGATTTCTGAATCATTATTAGGATTATAAAACATTTCTTCACCAATATTACCTTCATAAAGTTCCTCATCTATAAACTCATAAGTATATTTAGAATATACATCTCCGTCTATTACATAATTAGTTGAAAAGTATTTTTTTCCGAATTTACCAAATGAGAGAAATATTACTTCTTTAGCACCCGCAGCAAACAGTAAGTGTTTTGCTGCCTCAGCTGAATAACCATTTGTAATATAATCATCAATAATACAAATTACTTTCCCCTTAATGCTATTTTTTAAAGCTGGATTCACAATTAAAGTTTCGAAATCACTATTACTTTTAGTTTCCAAACGAATTGCTCCACTACTATGTTTAGATTGCATTTGTTTATTTCTGATTAATATTTCAGGACCTCTTCTAGGTCCTCCACCAATAACTACTCTAACAGCCTCTTTTAAAAAAGAAACTGATGTAGCTATATTTTGTGGATTTGAAGATGGGAAAGTTCCCCAATAATCAATCTTATTATAATAAGGGTTTGTTGTAACTTCATTTATCAAGTGAAATAATAGAAGAAGTAATATTCTTTGATCACGTTCAGATTTGGTACCTTTTAAATTTGTTTCAAAAACTTGTTTTACTCTCGCTTCTTCTTCGGGTCTATAATACGTATTTGCGTTATTTAAACTTATAACTCTAAAAGAATCTCCAAAGCTCATTTGGAAGTAGTTATCTTTATGAATCTCATCTGCTTTAAAACAATCTATAACATTTTGAAAGTCAATTATGGGCAAACCATATTTTTTTACTTTCTCTGAAACAGTTACTCGACTACTTAATGCCTCTGGATTAAATAATGGAATTTTGCAATTAAAAGAAAAGATAGCATCTTCTTCAACAATTCCTATTACACCAAAAATTCCGCCTTTATCTTTTAACTCTCTAATTTTTTCTTTAGTTTCTGAGCTTCTATTAACAAATTTTATTTTACCTTCATATTCTTTTGGTAAATTTCTTTTCAATATACTAATTGTAGCTTGCTGAGCTACAATAGCTAACTTTACCTTCTCGTTATTAAAGTAATCAGCGATTCGTAAGTTTTTCTCAATCAACTCATTACTTTCATTAAAAAAAACTAATTTAGATACGAAAATTAATTTATTTGTCATTTAGCATTTCCCCTCCAAATTCAAAGATTTTTTTATTTATCGCTTCCTCACCCTGATCTACAAAAAGTATCTTTTTATCCGCTTCATATGCATTTCTAATGGTATTCATAGTTCCACTTTTTAAATTTGTTTCTATAACTATTACTAAATCGCTAATATTGGCAACATATTTATTTCTATCTAAAAAGCTTGATTTATAAGTGTTTTCCTTGGGACCGATAGCTGTTAATAACAAACCTTCTTCAGATATTAAGTTAGCTAAATCTTGATTTTCTTTTGGATAAATTTTATTAAAATTGGTAGGCAACACTGCAATCGTTTTCCCACCAAGACTAAGAGTGATTTCATGTGAGACAGTATCTATCCCCTCAGCTAATCCACTCACAATAATATAGTTATTGCGAACGTATTCTTGTGTTATTTTTTTGGTTAATTCAATAGATTTTTCCGATGGCTTACGGGTACCAACAATAGCAACTCTTTTTCTATCTAACGACAATTGTGAAACATCACCTTTTGAGTACATAAAAAGTGGCATAATTTTTTCTGGAATTAATGCCGTCAATTCATTTTGATCATATTTAAAATAGATCTTACTGCTACCATCTTTTAAAAAAGCTTCAGTATTAAATAATTCAGATTTGAAATTTTTATATTTTTGATAATCTCTTGCTAATTCTCTATCTTTATCTGTAAATTTACTTTCAATTTCCATAATCATTTCGTTTTCATTATTAAAAATACTTTCTAGGGGGTCTAATCTTAACTGAAAAATAGCTTGTAAAAGTGATTCATTAAAACCAAATTGTTTCAAAAAAAATAAGTTACTTCGTATTTTTTGGGTCATAGTTTCCCCCCTTTCTCTTTTCTCTCCTGCTTCCAGCGCTTCTCCATGCTCCATTTCTACTCCATCACCATGAAAAACGTAATAAACTGTGTCATCTTTAGTTCTTTGAATAAACGCAACTTGTCATTTTCTACTAATAATATAGATCCTCTATTTCTCATAATCATAACCTCATTATGTACGTCTTTAGATGGAACAAATTTTCGTAATCTTATAATTATACCACGTCTTCATAAATTGAATAAAAGTTAAACATCGATCTTCACTAAAGCATCCTTCGGCCTTTAGTTAAAGAAGGGTATAAAACCTTATTTTATTCAGAGTCTTCTAAGTTATAATATGCTTTCCAAATATTCACACCTATCAAGTGCTTGCATTTCTGTTTCAAATCCATTTTCAAGTATTTCATCACCATAACATATACACCATTTATTTAAATTATCTACCCATACAACTTTAATCCAATCCCAATGAGAATAACCTTCCTTGTGTTCCATATTACAAAAAATTTCATCCCATTCATCAATATCTAATCTTTTCAAATTAAATCCACCTTCCAATTTTTAATTTTATTTAAAATAAATATTAATAAATTTTAGTTTTATCATCCTTATATCTTGTGGTTTTCGAGTCTATAACTATTAAGAATGATGACTTAAATCTTAAACTAACTCCCTCAATAAAGAAAGGAATATCTCCCGTTTTCTCTGTTTTTCTTAGATTTTCTTAGTAGTTTTATATTAGTGAGCGATCGGATTTTGGGTTATTATCACTTTAAAGGATAATATTGGTGGACAAGAGAAAAAAGAGCTATAGCCTACTAACCAACCTATTACATAAATTGGTATAATAGTAAGAATATGATTGCACCGGTGGATGTCCACATTTCTCATGGAGGTCAACCCTCCCATGCCTCACAGAGTCTTTGCTCTAAAATTCCTTCGTCCAACCTTGCCATGAGGTGGATGTCAGCCATGCTGCCCCACAGGGTCCTGCCCGTAATTTAGTTGCTTTGCCGACTAATCCGTGCTTCAAATGTTCCCAAAAACTTTGCCCTATACAATACTAATTAATCTATTCCAAACCAGAGTTACGCGGCGATTTCTACTTTCTTAGATACTGATAGATGAGGAATGTCCTTTAACATCTTTTCTTCACTGAATTCAAACTGCTTCTTGCCAATCGCAAAAAATATACGAATGAGTTTATTGCACAATGCTATAAGGGACTGCATCTTCTTTAATGGATTATCAGGACGTTTGGTATAGTGAGCATGTAATGCCTTAAACGCTGAATTTTTAGCGACAAGTATCATACAAACCCTGAACAACAGAGCCCTGAGCTTCTTGCGTCCCCTCTTTGTAATCGTCGTTTTTCCTTTGTGCTTGCCAGATGTATTCTCTTTCAGACTTAAACCTGCCAGCTTAATAATTTGTCGAGGATGAGTATATTCAGTAAGATCACCAACTTCCGCAAAGAAGCCGGCAACCGTATCCCTGCCAACACCTTTTATGGCCAACATTTGTTCTACACCTGGTATTTGTTCAAGCAAACCATCTATATTGGCATCCAATTCTTCGAATTTAAGCTGGATTAATTCATATTTATCGAGGAGCGTTTTCAGTTCCAATTTAGCCATTTCAGAACCTTGGCGTAGTCCGATGGACTTGCCGGCTGCTTCCTTTAGCTGTCGGATTTTATTTAGACCAACACTTCGTTTTACAGTCTTTCTTAGATGGATTAGTAATTCTTCATCCGTAAATCGGATTAATTCATGTGGTAATGCCCCCAGTTTCAAAAATTGCAAGGCTGCTTTGCCTTCCCAATCCTTGAATACTGTCAAAAACTCAGGAAAGCACCGGTCAATCCAGTTATGGATTTGTCCCTGGACAATTTGTTGGTCTACCGTTAGAAGATCACGAATTTTTTTAGCCACGCGAAGTTCTGCGTAAACTCCTTGTGGAATTGTGGGTTCGGCGTATCTTCCGTCCTTGACCAATTGGGCGATGACTCTTGCATCCTTTATATCGTTCTTTGTTGGAGAGTTGTCATCAAGCTCCTTGCTTTTCTTGACATGCATAGGATTTACAGCCACAAATTTAATCCCATTTTCTTTTAAAACATGGGCTAGGTTGAACCAATAATGCCCTGTTGGTTCCATTCCAACCATAACTTTATCCATGTTTTGTTCTTTTTTAATTTCAGAAATCCACCTTAGGAAGTACTCAAATCCCTCTTTCGTATTCTCAAATTGACAAGGGGATCCGAACTCCATCCCTCTAAAGTCTTGGGCACGTGCCACATGTTTGAATTTTGCAATGTCTACACCTATAATCAGTGTTTGAGAAGTGATTTGAGCAATCTTCTTATTTTGGTTATAATTCATTTTAAAGCCTCCTGGGATATGGTTTTGTCCTTTTCGCTGGCCAGCTTTAGGACACTCTCATTCTACCAAGAGGTTATTTTTTTGTTCAAACTCCATTTTCATTCATTACAGGAATGCTGCTCCGTTAGTTTCTGTAGTAATTTAACTGATTTATTACCTCATTTAATACACTACATACTGGGGACTCTAAGTGCTTTACT
>NZ_JBPFDQ010000138.1:0-8353 GCF_059415045.1 Ferdinandcohnia sp. SAFN-114
TGTCACAATACTTATCTCAAGTATTGCCATTTTGGAGGTGTTTTATATTGTCTCACTATTTTAGGTTAGTCCAGTTAACAGGTAAACTGCCTTTTACTTTTTTTATTGCCGCAACTGCATTTAAGAATCCAGCTAATGGTCCTTTTTGGTTCGTAATCCCTCTACTTACGATTGATTCACCAAATTCAGGTAAATCTACGATACTGCCAGAAAACGGTTCTACCATCCAGTCTTCACCTACAACAGGTTGTACATCATACATTCCATAGAGAAGAACTGTTTTTTCTTTGCCTTCATCAAGATGACCAAAGATAATTGGATAGCCTGGTGTTTCATGTGAGAAAACCCGTTGGCATCCTAAGTCCCTAAGCTCTTCTTGAAGAAGTTCAACAATCTCTACCATTCCAGTTCCATCACCACTAATACTAGGTTGAGAAACTAGTTTTTGATACTTCTTTACATGCTGTTCCCAATTTTCATCAATGTACTGTAAAACATCTTTCATTCAGGTCACCTCTTTCTTGCCACGGATTTTCTTACGTCTATTTGTAAGGAAATCCGTGACCATGTTGGAATAAGTACTACAATAAATCTATTAAATAATTTATCCCCAGGGGAATGGGGGGAAACCTTCGTTTAGAAAAACCTAATACGTGTATCATGTCTAATTTCGATTACTGATCACTTTTACCTAAGCGATCAACAATCGGAATCGCCTCTGCAATTAACTGTCCAGGATGAACTGGCCAATAACGATGTCCAATCGCAGCAATATAAGCATTGTCAGTTGTACAACGGAGCTCTTCGGTTACTTCACCATGAAGGTTCATGACTGCACCGAGTAAGTCTCCTTTATTCACAACATCTCCAACACTGCAATGTGGAACGAATAAACCGCCTTGTCCAGTAAAGAAGAAGTCTGCTCCGTTAATGACTGTATATTCCTCTTGTAATGGTGCTTCACCTGGAAGCATTTCAAGTGCTGTCATGATATTGCGGATGGACGTTTTAAAATTGGCTTCATGTTCTTCTGTTACATTACCTCCGCCACATTCAATTGTCACAGCAGGAATTCCCTTGTGTACAAGTTGGGACGTACCCGTTCCACTAACATCTGTCTCAGATTGGGAACGCCAAATCACATCTGTACCAGCTCGTTTTGCTAGCCATATTGATTTTTGTCCTGCATCAGAATCATCGTAATCACAGATTGCATAAAACGGAACATAGGCCCCAATTCCGCCAGAGTGTAAATCAATTACATAGTCACTTGAGCTTACAATTGTTTCAATTAATGTGTAAGCCAAACGTTGACTATATGTTCCTTTTTTATCTCCAGGGAAAATTCGGTTCAAATTCGCACCATCAATTGGTGATGTACGGTAGCGTGCTTTAAATGAAGGAAGATTTGTAACCGGAACCCCGATAAACGTTCCACGCAATTCATTTACATCTAACTCTTGGAAAAACCGAATGATTGAAGCAGCTCCTCCATATTCATCACCATGTACACATCCTTGTACCCAAATCGTTGGTCCCTCTTCTGTACCAGAGGCTATTAATACAGGAACTTGAATTGGGCTACCATCTGTATCAGTACTAACTTGAAGATATCCTTTTGTTTTTTCACCTTTTACAACTTGTGCAATTCCTACAGTTTTCATGTTTCTCTACCTCCCATTGTTTACAATTATTTCTGCTCTTTTTTGAATGTAAAGCTTATTCATTATTTATAGGTTTCAACAATTAACTGCCCAGGATGAGTTGGCCAATAACGATGTCCTGTTGCTGCTAAAAATGCATTGTCAGCGGAGCATCGAATTTCCTCTAACACATCACCGTGCAGATTAATGATGGAACCAATTAAATCCCCTTTATTCAAGATTGAACCAACCTTACAAGCAGGTACAAAAAGTCCACCGTGCCCTGCAAAAATAAAATCTCCTTCTTTATAAAGAGCATAATCCTTTGTAACCGTAACCTCACCAGGTATCATTTCTAGAGCTCGCAGCGCACTTAAAACGGATTCTTTATACTGATGTTCGTGCTCTTCCGTAACGTTTCCACCGCCAACTTCTATCGTTACCGCTGGGATTCCGTTGTTCATTACTGCATCGGTAACAACACCAGTTGTTGAGTTTTCCCCTTCGACACGCCAGATAACGTTAGATCCCATGCGTTCTGCAAGCCACATTGATTTTTCAGATGCTTCTGTTTCAGCAAATCTACAAATTAAGAAGTATGGCACATGAAGACCGATACCTCCCGAATGTAAATCGAGCAAATAATCAGCATGTTCTGTGATGTTTTCAAGTAAAGTGTGCGCTAGACGTTGACTATATGTACCATTTGGGTCACCCGGGAAAATTCGATTTAGATTCGCACCATCAATTGGTGATGTTCTGTATCGAGCCTTATATGATGGAAGATTCACAACAGGCACTCCTACAACTGTACCCTTTAATTCCTCTACATTTAGTTCTTGGAAAAGGCGAATAATCGATGCTGTTCCGCCATATTCATCACCATGAATCCCTCCCTGTACCCAAACCGTAGGACCTTCCTGCTTTCCAGCAGCAACAAGTACTGGAATTTGTATCGGAGAACCGTCTGTATCACTACCTACTTTCAAGAACCCTTTCGTTTTTCCACCCGGAATCACTTCTGCTGTTCCAATCGTTTTCAATGTACATCCTCCCTTTGTATAGAAAATTAAATTTTTACAAAAACTCACATCATGTCAATATTCATCGAAGTCTAGGAAACCTTGTATATACATAGGACTCAAGATAGATGTAAACATATCTTTTTTAGGCTCCACCCCCCTTGTTCAATTAACTTTATTCGCAATTTTGTAAATGATTTGTTAAATAATAGTTTACTTTACTAATGTAAAGTGGTAAAGTAAGTATTTAAGTATAAGTTAATATTATTTCGTAAACTCCAGAAAAACGACTTAATAAACAACTAATAAAGATATTCAACATAATATAATTAAATAATACTTTATAATAGAATTTTTAGAAAATTAATTATTGTTTACTATATTATCTTATTGTTTCGAATTGCGCAACACATTTTGTTAAGTATTATTTTATTTTTCACAAATTTTTTTGTCGAAAATGAAGTGTGATTTTTTAAGCGGTTTTCTATAGATGTTTTTAAAGTTTTGAGAACTAGAAGGCAGCAAAAGAAAAACGATTCGCGTCTTCACTGTGGATAGAGGTGAGTGGTTGGATTTGTTGAAATCGGAGAAATACCGCCATATAAGACCCTATAGACTGCCATAGTCATATGAGACAGTAATAAAGCACCCTCTTAGGCTGCCATATTACCAAATTCTATTGGTGTATGGTAGCCTAATTTTTCTTGGATACGCTCTTCATTATAATAATTCATATATTGATCTACTTGCTCCCTGACCTTCTCCAAAGACATTGAATTAAATTTCACATACTGAAACCCCTCTGACTTTAGATTTGAGTGAAATGACTCAATTACAGCGTTGTCCCAACAGTTTCCCCTTCTTGACATGCTGCTTACCAAATTCTCTTTTTTACAAGTTCTTGATACGCATATGAAGTATACACACTTCCTTGATCAGAATGTATGATAACTCCTTCTGGGTTACCCCTTGCTTCTAAAGCTTCCTTTAATGTATCTATAACTAAAGGAGTTTGTTGATGTGCATATAGTTTATAAGACACAATTTGATTGTTATATAAGTCCATTATTGTCGAAAGAAATAGCGTGGATGAACCATACTGAATATAAGTTATGTCAGTTACCCACTTTTGATTAGGCTTAGCTGCTGTAAAATCTCGTTGTAATAGGTTTGGTGCAATTATGACTGATTCTCCTTGGGATTTCCATTTACGCTTAGGCTTCACTTGGCATTGTAGGTGGTGTTTCTGCATTATTCGTTGAACTGTGTTACGATTTAACTCTATTTGATACTTACGTTTTAGTAGCTTTTTAATTTTTCGGTGTCCATAACGATATTTGGTTTCTTTACATAGTGAAATAATTGCCTCTTCTTTCTTAGACAATTTAACTTGTTTAGATGACGCCCGCCCAACGGTAGTAGGTAGCCTTTGGGATTTTTAAAGCAGTTTAAAGCAGATAAGATTGCTGTAACCGTGTATTTTTTACGTAATCTTTGCACTAACTGGAGAACTACTTCTTTCTCAACTCCTTTTTGATCTCCAAATACTTTTTTAGGATTTCATTTTCCATTCTTAAATGAATAATTTGACGTTCTTTGTTTTCCTCTTCACTTTGTGTATCTGGCCCGTGACCATAAGTGTACTGCTTTCCAATAGGCTGATTAAATCTATGTACTTGATTTTCACGATACCATCTCATCCATGTTTTGATATGAGATACATTCTTTATTCCATACTTTTTCATTATTTCTTCATTTGTAAACTGACCACTCTTCTTATCTCTTACGACTGCCCACTTTGTTTCACTTGAATATACGTTTTTGCCCACGCAAAAACACCTCCGAATAAGTACTTTTACTAAGTGTACCATTTCGAAGGTGTTTTATAGTGTCTCTTTTTATTATGTTAGTCTACTACTAAGTAAACTGAACCCTATAAAATAGACACGAATAAAAAACTACTTATCCGTTCTGTTTTATAGGGTTCTTTGTCGTATACTTATTTTATAGTTATTATAAGCGGGAGTTGTTAATATGAGAGTGCATTATTTTTCGGATGAACAGCTAGAAGAACTAAGAAGGAATGCTTATGTGGATAAGGTCTCAAACAAAGCCATTACGTATTCCGAAGTCTTTAAGCAACATTTTATGGATGAACTGCACTGTGGGAAATTTCCTGCACAAATCTTTAGGGAAGCAGGCTTTGATACAAAGGTAGTGAGTAAACAAAGAATTGAAAACTTTTCTCGTAGGATACGGAAAATGGCAGATAGAATATAAGGTTTTACGGATTTACGCACCCAACATTCAGGTCGTCCTCAAACGATAGAGCGCACTCAGAGTGAGGAAATAGCCTATCTCAAACATCAAGTCACTTTACAAAAACAACAAATTGATGCTTTAAAAAAATGAATTTTATCAATCGCAAAGCAATCAAAGCTTTGCCCAAGAAAAATATCAATTGATCCAAACATTAACGGAAAGAGATGATAACCTCTTGAATATCAAGTGGCTTTGCGACATTGCTCAAGTTTCTCGTTCAGGCTATTATGCATGGCTAGAACGGGAAGAGAGGCGTAATGAGCGTGAGAAACAAGATCGCGCTGATTTTGAATTGATTCTAGAAGTCTATCAATATCGCGGATATGCCAAGGGGTCAAGAAGCATATATATGTTTGCTTCAAATAGGAATCGTGATGAACCGTAAGAAGATTCAACGACTGATGAATAAATATACCCTCGTATGTCCGATTAGAAAACCTAATCCTTATAAACGAATGGCCAAAGCTAGACAAGAACATGCAACGAAGCCTAATCATTTAAATCGCCAATTTAAAGCTCATGGTCCCAAAATGGTCCTACTCACGGATATTACCTATCTCTACTTTGGAAAAGGTCAGAAAGCCTATTTAATTACAATGAGGACGCAGGGAGAGGAAAATAGAAAACGTTTGTCCGCACTCCTCTATATAGGGTAATAATTCAATTTGTATATCAGAATTCACCCATCCGCTAACAACTCTGTACCTTCCTCTTCCTGAAACCCAAAGCTTTTCTTCTCCTCCCTGTTGAGAGAAACGTATTGCTGTTGTTAAACGATGCATATAAAATCATTTCCATTAATTAGCTCCAAATAGTTTGGATAATACTTCATTTGTTTTGGAAAGACATATACACCATACGTCCCTTTTAAATTGGCAATAAGTTGACTAATCCGATTGATAAAATCTTTTTCTTCTTTATAAGATGTTGGTGGATGGCTTTGCAAGAGAGTTTGTAGCTGTATAGATGTCACCATTTTTTCCATTTCATTTTCTGCATCTTTTAATAAACGATTTACCTGCTTTTTATTCAATTCCAAATTGTCATGAAGAAGTTGAGAGGTAACCTTTTCTAGCTGAGACTTTGATCTATCATATGATAAATAACCTAATAATGCTAATGGAATAATGATGGACAAGACAATAAAGACAAACATTTTGTTAAATAAATTATCTTTAATTCTTACCTTTCTAACTTTCATTTTCCGTACCTATACTCTTTGGGTGTTTTACCTGTTCTTTTTTTAAAAATAGTACCGAAATGCTGTAGATTTTGATAGCCTACAGATTCTGCTATCTCATATATTTTCATACTTGTTTCTCTTAGGAGTGTTTTCGCTTTGTTAATTCTCGTCTCTGTTAAAAAATCCATATATGTTTGTCCAGTTTCCTTTTTAAACAACTGACTTAGCCAGACCGGATGTATGGATAGCTCGTCTGCTATCATTTGTAAGCTCAAATCCTCCATGTAACTAGAATGAATCATTTGAATGGCTCTCTCAATGATTGAATTGGTAACATGTGTTGAAACCTCATGACCAACACTTATTAAATACTCGAATAAGACCTTTTCATATTCTTCTAATGAGGTGCATTGATCAACCTTTTCCCATACACTCATCGGGATTTCTTTAAGCTCCTTTGAGGTTTGGTCACTTATACTTGCTAGGATTTGCGACAAGTAGTTTAATGTTTTTCGCGTGATATCGTCTCTAGATTCAAGTCCATCGAGTAATATGACTTGTTGAAAGAAAGCCTTTACAACCTGACAAATGCCTTCTTCATCCTTATTAATAACTAATGATGCTAAATGGTGAGAAGTGGTAAGGTCTGTTGACATCAGATAATCAGATTTTACATAGTCCTCACGATTTGTTAGAGAGCTTATTTGAAATTCTTTTAAAGTAGAGCTGTAAGCTGCATGCATTTCCTCAAATGACGAAACTTTTTTGCTAATACCTATTGCTAACTCGAATTTTTGATATTCCTTTACTTTTTTGCGAATGGACCTAGCTAATTCCTCAACATCTTCAATAGTTGTTAATAGTACCCATCGATTTTTAGGGTCTTTAAAAAGGAGTGAGTGTGTATGATTTCGGATAACATCTTGCATAATATTTCCTATTACAAAAGTCTTTAATTGATTTTCTTCTGTAAAAGGTTTCCCATCAGGATACCCCTTTACATCAAAAATAAGGACAGAGAAAGATTTATTCGCTAACCAACCAATATTCCATAAACACAGTCTATGGTAGAGATGTTCCTCAAGAGGTGTTCTTTTTAAACAAAACTCAATTAGGTAATTATCCCTCATGGAATGTGTTCCAATCTCCGCAAATGATTTTTGCTGTTCAGAATACAGATGTTGTTCTTTTTCCTCTATTATTATCAAAAGAGTCCTGGTTACCTTTTCTTTAAACTCCTCTGTGCTAAATGGTTTCAGTAAATAATCAACCGCCCCAAAGCGTATACTTCTTCTCGCATATTCAAAATCATCGAAACCACTTACAACAATTACCTTTGGTTGATAGTCACTATTTACAACCTCTTCAACTAAATCAAGACCAGATATACCTGGAAGCATAATATCGGTAATAATTAATTCAGGATAATGTTTAAAAATGAACTCTCTTGCATCTTCCGCATTATTCGAAGTTAGCAATTCTACTTCAACGTTATTTAGAGAATCTACGGCCCTTTTCATACCTATTAAGGAATCTGGCTCATCTTCAATTAGTAATAACCTCAATTTTCACCCCTCCGTTCAGTGGTAAATTACATTAATATTAACCAAAACAGTTTTTAGTGGTCAATTAAAATAAAAATATGTTTTAAGAATTGATGAATGAATAGGAAAATTCGTTAACTGGAACTTCATTGTAAGTGTCTATTTTCTCGCTATCCATCGAATTCACCTTTCCTATAAAAAAATATCCCCCATGAGGAGGATATTTTTGTTAGTTTACTCATTTAACTGCTTCTTTTAGAGCCTTTCCTGGTTTGAATGCAGGCACTTTACTTGCTGCTATTTCAATTTCTTCTCCAGTTTGTGGGTTACGCCCTTTGCGAGCTGAACGTTCACGCACTTCAAATGTTCCAAAACCAAGTAATTGAACACTGTCACCACTTGCTAACGCATCTTTAATCGTTTCAAATACCTGTTCTACTACTTTTGTTGCGTCTTTCTTTGTTAATTCACTTATCTCAGCAACTGCATTTACTAATTCTGTTTTATTCATTATGTATTTCTCCTTTCGCGTGCTTACGCACACTCCTATATTACTTAATATTACTTAAATGTAGTGTAGTGCTTTAATAAATTAATGCTAATTCCTAAAAACACAAAATCGCCTATTTTTTTGTTTAA
>NZ_JBPFDQ010000139.1:0-8331 GCF_059415045.1 Ferdinandcohnia sp. SAFN-114
AATGTCACAATACTTATCTCAAGTATTGCCATTTTGGAGGTGTTTTATATTGTCTCACTATTTTAGGTTAGTCCATACCGACTATGTGAACTCTCCCCTTCTTTACTTCCATGTAAGATGCCTATATGATATGTGGCACCGTCTTTCTTTTCATAAAATTTGGTTTTGTTTTCAAGCACAGCTTTTTTGGCATAGCTAAACCCATAAATATTCGCAACGGTTTCTCCATTTTTTAAATATGGAATGACCTCGACATTTTCATTTTGAAACACATGGACATTACTCGGCCATTCAAAATGTGGCCAATTTCCACTAAGATGGTCATGATTACCGTGCGTGACAAATGCCTCAATACCATGTTCTCTAAGTCGTTCCATTTCTTTACGAAATCGTGATTGTGCACGGAGGCTTCGGTCTTCTCCATCGAATAAATCACCGGCAATGATGATAAAATCAACCTTTTGCTCAATCGCAATATTGATTAATCTAGACAAGGAGGTAAACGTACTCTCTTGTACACGCTTAAAAACTTTCGTTGGCAGATTGGTTAACCCTGAAAACGGGCTGTCCAAATGTAAATCCGCAATATGTAAAAAGGTAAGTGCATCCATTAATTAGCTCCTTTAGACTCTTTTACCTATATTCTATCACCTACTCAATACGAATGCACGTTCTTATTAATATGAGATTATCAGGGTGTATATTGGTTTTAGATCATATAAAAACCGAGGGAAATTACCCTCGGTTTAATTCTTGTAGCTTATTTATCATTCTTTGTAATTTGTAAAGCCTTTTTGATGTCTTTGAAGGAGGATGATTTACCGTACATTAGTACTCCTCCGCGGTAGACTCTAGCTCCAAATATCGCTAGTAAAGTTATTGTTATAACTAGTAATCCAATTGATAATGCAATTTCCCAGGTTGGAAGTGTTAGCATACCAACTCGAAGAAACATGATCATTGGTGCGAAAAATGGAATATAAGAAGTAATTGTAATCGCGGATGATTCCGGTTTTGTTAGCCCAAACATTGCAATCATAAATGCGGCTACGATTAACAAGGTCATCGGTGTGATCATTTGTTGAACATCTTCAATTCGACTTACTAAAGACCCTAAGAAGGCTGCAAGTGTTGCATATAAGAAGTATCCCAAAATGAAGAAAACACCAGCGTAAACAAAGGTTGATACGGGCAAATCGCCAAAACCAAATACTTCAAAAAATCCGCCCTCCATACCACCCATGCTTTGCTTTAAGGAGCCATATCCGACCAATAAAATCACAGCAAATTGAGTTAGGCTCAATAATGCAATACCAAGTATCTTACCGAACATTTGCTTAATAGGAGAAACACTCGAAATCAATATTTCCATAACACGAGATGATTTTTCAGTAGCAACTTCCATCGCAATCATATTTGCATACATGATGACTGCAAAATAGATAACAAATAAAAGGACGTATACTAAACCACGCGCTTGATTAAGTTCTTCTTCCGATTTTGCGTTTTCTTCAAGGGCCACTTTATCAAATTGGACGGGTGCATACAATTGATTAATCTGATCAGGGGTTAATCCCGCTTTTGTGGTTGCGATTGTCACCTTCAACTGTTGAAGAGCCTGTTCTAGTTGCCCAGTGATTTCTGAATCTGTTATCGACGGTGCCTTATAAACTCCCTCTGGTAGACCCTCTGAACTTTCAGTTAGGATAAGATAACCGGTTAATTCTTCGTTAGTAACCCGTTCTTGGGCATTCTCTTCTGCCCCTTCCATTTTCTCAATGACGATATCACTAGACATAGCTGATAAAGTCTGTTCATACGCTTGATAAAGCTCATCTGACTCGCTAAGAACTGCTACATGGGTTGTCTCATCTTCATCAAATTTGTCAATGATGGTTTGAATATTTGCTAGACCAAAGATAATGAGTGCCGTTATCAATGTCGTAATAATAAATGATTTTGTTTTTAATTTACTCACATAGGTGTGAAAAAGGATAATCCAAAACTTATTCATAAGAAGCACCTACCTTTTCGATAAAAATATCATTTAAGGAAGGTTCCTCTAATACAAACTTTCGAACAAAGCCTTTTCCTACTATAGAATCTAGTATTTTTTGTGATATTTGTTCACTTTCAACCTGTAAATTGAGTCCCTCCGCAGTTTCCTTCACCCTTGTTACACCTGCTAATGTTTTTAAATGACTGATATCAAAATCGGCATGTACGATGACATTTTTCTTTCCAAAAGAACGCTTAATTTCTTTTAGAGAACCATGGACAACAGGTTTGCCGTGATGCATAATGCATAAATGTTCACATAATTCCTCAACATGTTCCATCCGGTGACTTGAAAATACAATTGAGGTCCCTTCATTTTTCAAATCCACAACGGCTTCTTTTAGAAGCTCTACATTCACAGGGTCAAGCCCGCTGAATGGTTCATCAAGAATTAGTAACTTCGGCTTATGAATAACAGATGCAATAAACTGTATTTTTTGCTGGTTCCCTTTTGATAATTCCTCAACTTTTTTTGTCGCATATTCAGGAACCTTAAATCGTTCTAACCAGTAATCAATTTGTTTTAAAATATCCTGTTTTTGCATACCGCGTAGTCTCGCAAGGTACACAAGTTGATCACGCACCTTCATTTTTGGGTAAAGTCCTCTTTCTTCTGGTAAGTACCCAATCATATGGCTTGTATCGTAATTAATCTTTTTTCCATCCCAACTAATTCGGCCATCACTGGCATCTAATAATCCAAGTATCATTCGAAATGTTGTTGTCTTTCCTGCCCCATTGGCGCCTAGAAATCCAAACATTTCACGCTCAGGAATTTCGATTGATAGGTTATCTACTGCTGTGAAGCTACCGAATCGTTTTGTCACATTTTCTAGCTGTAATGCCATTTCGACTCCTCCTTTTCCTGTTGTTTTTTACGAATGAGTTAGGAAAAAGTTTCAAAAATTATCATAACACATTTATTTATTGTATATATTGCGCTGGAACTTGCAATCAACTACACTTTAAGTATCTGAATTTTAACTTTATTTATGGGGGACTCTGATATGAACTATGTGTTAACAGTGTTTGATAAAACGGGAGAAAAATTACTCGAAGAAACATTTGAAGCTGCTACTGAAAAAGAGGCAAAGGAAACTGGCGAAAGAATACTGATAGAAAAAAACTATTTAGAAACAACACATCGTTGCACAAGCACAGCAGGAAAATTAGTGTTATTTCATCGTTAGGCAGGCACCCAATTTGGGGTACCTGTTTTTATTTATTAAAAAATCCCGCTGTGCTTTCAACGGGATTTTTTCATTATTCACCTTTAAAAACTGGTTTTCTTTTTTCTAAAAAGGCTTGAATGCCCTCACGGTGATCCTTCGTACTTCTCATTGCATACTGTCCGTGTTTTTCTAATTCCAATATTTTTTCAAGCTCTGATAAGTGCATTTGATTGTAGATAGACTTAGTTTGAATCATGGCAAGTACAGGTTTCTTTTTCCACTTTTTCACCTTATGAATGACTGCTGTTTGCAGTTCTTCCTCTGCAACCTCATCAATTAATCCGAGGTGCAAGGCTTCACCAGGAGACAATTGCTTTCCTTCCCAAATTAAATGTTTTGCTCTTGCTTCGCCAAGTCTTTTTTCAAGAAAGAAATGTGCACCACCATCAGGAATTAGGCCGATTCCGATAAAGTTCATAGCTAATCTGGATTGTCGATCAGCTATGATGTAATCAGCACCTAACGCAAAGCTTAACCCAAGGCCAGCAGCTGGTCCATGGATTGCGCTGATTACTAGCTTCGGTAACAAGTATAGCGTTTTCATTATTTCTGAAATAAGTTCCATCACAGGTGCAAAAGCACTTTCGTCAGTTGAACTTAACATTGTTTTAATATCTCCACCAGCTGAAAAGCCTCGTCCACTACCAGCCAATACAAGGATATCCACTCCATCGTTGGCAGCTACTTCTTTTAAACTATGTAAAATTTGGTTAAGCATTTCAATATCCATCGAATTTAGTGCTTCTGGGCGATTTAGAGTAAGATAGGCTACTCGCTCATCAATATGAAGAAACACTTTTTCTACTTGTTCGATTGCCATTATTAAGCCCCCTTAGTGGTGTTTCTACTATTATATAATGATATTACCTTAAAAGAAACCGTTTTCAACAAATTGATAAGGTCATCCAAAGTTTTTGGATGACCCTTTTGCAAGTTAGTTATCTACTAAATTTACCCAGAATTTTTACCTCTATATTGAGTTTGCGAATTTCCGGGTTCGCTATCTCCTAAAGTTATCCAGTTGTGAACCTCTTTTCTATCTTTGCGGGTTCGCTATCTCCTAGTTTTGCCCAATATCTAACCTCTTTTCCATCTTTGCAGGTTCACAATCTCCTAGTTTTGCCCAATACCTAACCTCTTTTCCATCTTTGCAGATTCACAATCTCCTAGTTTTACCCAATACCTAACCTCTTTTCCATCTTTGCAGGTTCACAATCTCCTAGTTTTGCCCAATACCGAACCTCTTTTCCATCTTTCCGGGTTCGCTATCTCCTAGTTTTACCCAATACCGAACCTCTTTTCCATATTTCCAGGTTCACAATCTCCTAGTTTTGCCCAATACCGAACCTCTTTTCCATCTTTCCGGGTTCGCTATCTCCTAGTTTTGCCCAATACCGAACCTCTTTTCCATCTTTGTGATAACGCCATCTCCTGGTTTTATCTAGTTCCGATCCTCTTCATACAGTTTCTTTCGAGGTGTCCTACATGTTTACTTAACTTGTGATAGATGGTCTTTCAGTTGGTCTCGAAGGGCTCTTTTCAAGAACTTTCCTACTGATGTTTTCGGGATATCATTCATGAAGATGATGTCATCTGGCAACCACCATTTCGCAAATTGTGGCTTTAGAAACTCATATAGCTCATCCTTTGTAATTTGGTCCTTTGCAGCATCTTTTAACACTACACATGCAACTGGCCGTTCTTGCCATCTTTCATGCGGTACTGCAATAACCGCCGCTTCAAATACTGCCTCATGGGCCATAAGTGCATTCTCAATATCAACAGAGGATATCCATTCTCCACCACTCTTGATTAGATCCTTTGTTCGATCAACAATCTTCACAATTCCTTCTTCATCTACTGTGACTACATCTCCGGTATGTAACCACCCATCTCGGAACGCATCATTTGTTCGCTCATCCTTATAATACTCATCCGCAATCCAATTTCCTCTTAACAATAACTCTCCCATTTCTTTACCGTCATTGGCCACTTCTCCATTTGCCCCTACAACTTTCATTTCAACGAGGGGGACGATAGAGCCTTGTTTCGAGCGTATTTCTAATTTTTCCTCTTCTGATAGATTATTTTGATAGCTTTTTAGACGCGACAAAACAACAAGTGGTGTTGTTTCTGTCATCCCATAAGCATGGATAAACGGGATTTTGTATTTTGTTTCAAACGCTTAAATAAGCCCCTTTGGAGCTGCAGAACCACCACATAAAATACGAGTTAGACTGCTTGTATCGTAGCTGCCTTGTTCTAGTTCATTAAGAAGCCCAAGCCAGATTGTTGGTACACCCGCAGTCATTGTTACTTTCTCGGAATCTATTAATTCAGCCAATACCTTTGGAGTAAAATAGGGTCCCGGCATAACGAGAGTGGTTCCAAACCACACCGCCGCAAAAGGTAATCCCCAGGCATTTACGTGGAACATCGGAACAACTGGCATCGCAATATCACTTTCCGTCAATCCTGAACCATCGGCTAAACCTAGTGCCATACTGTGTAAGACAACTCCGCGATTTGAATAGACAACCCCTTTCGGATTACCAGTTGTTGCAGAGGTGTAGCACATCCCTACAGGATCATTTTCATCAAGGTCTTTCTTAAATTCGAAAGTAGGGTTTCCTTCATTTACAATTTTTTCATAATGATAAAGTGGTTCTAAGTTTGTTTCTGGCAATTCATCCTTATCAGTCATAATGATGAACGCCTCAACTGTTTTTAATTGATCCTTAACCTTTTCTAATAATGGAAGTAGATCTTCATCAAAAAGCAGTACCTTATCTTCTGCGTGATTGATGATGTAGACTATATGCGCAGGTGAAATGCGGATATTGATGGTATGAAGAACTGCACCAATACCAGGAATCGCAAAATAAGCTTCTAGATGACGATGATGATTCCATGCTAATGTTCCGACACGCTCACCTTTACTTACCCCGATTTTGTCAAGTGCACTTGATAATCTTCTTGTTCGTTCACCTATCTCTTTATAAGTATGAGTTACAATTCCATTTGAAGTTCTCGAAACAACAGTTTTCTTTGGAAAATACCTCTCTGCACGCTCGAGCATTGATGAAACTAGCAATGGTACATTCATCATAATCCATTCCCCCACTTCAAAATTATTTGAAAAAGGCAAGTTACTCTCGTAAACTTATAGCCCCATATTTTTTGCGATTATCGTTTTCATGATTTCATTTGTCCCTGCATAAATCGCCGATACTGGTGTGTCACGATACCGTCTCGCTATCTCGTATTCCTCCATATATCCGTATCCACCATGTAGGTGCATACATTCAGCTGCGACTTTTTTTGCCATATCGGTTAACCACCATTTTGCCATGGAAACCTTTGTCACCACATCCTTTCCTGCGATATGTTTCTCAATCAAATCATCTAAAAAGGTTCTACCTATTTCAACTTCAGTTGCCATCTCTGCAAGTCTAAATTGAATATGTTGGAATTTACTAATTGGCCGCCCAAAAGCATCACGCTCTTTAACATATTTCATTGTTAGCTTTAGCATTGTTTCAGCTGCAATTTGAGCGGATATTGCAACAATTAATCGTTCTTGCTGGAGCTGTTGCATCAAGTAATAAAAGCCCTTCCCCTCAATTCCAATAAGATTTTCAGCAGGAACAATTGCATCTTCAAAAATCAGTTCTGCTGTATCTTGGGCATGAAGACCAACCTTATCGAGTTTCCTTCCACGAGTAAATCCTGGGGTATCTTTTTCAATTGCTAACAAACTAATTCCTTTATGTTTTTCTTTCGGATCTGTTTTACAAACAACAACGACTAAATCCGCATGAATGCCGTTTGTTATAAATGTTTTCTGACCGTTTACAATGTAATGGACACCATTCTTTACAGCAGTCGTTTTAATCCCTGCCAAATCAGAACCAGCACCTGGCTCTGTCATCGCTATTGCTGTAATCATTTCACCTGATATACATGTTGGCAACCATCTTTGTTTTTGTTCCTCTGTGCCATATTCATTTAAATAAGGGACCACGATATCACTATGAAGTCCTATTCCTATCATGCTTGCTCCAACTCGTTCAAGCTCTTCGTTAATGACGACAGTATAGCCAAAATCAGCATTAAGGCCTCCATATTTTTCATCAACCCATGGACATAAAAAGCCATTCTCTCCCATTTTCGTCCAAAAAGAACGAGGGATTATCCCGTTTTTTTCCCAATCGTTATAAAAGGGATATGCTTCTTTTTCAAGAAACTTTTGAAAGGCATCCCGAAATATATGATGCTCGTCTTGTAAATAACGTGCCGTCATTATTATCCCTCCTAGTAATAAGGGTTTGTTTTTATCAATGTATGTTTCATGATGGGTAAATATAATGTGGTATTTTTGTGAAAGTCTTGTCTAATAGAAACAAAATAGAAAGCGTTTACATTTAATAAAAAGGAGTCTGTTTAACTTTATGAGTTCCAGTACTTGAATAATTCCTCATTATTAAGAAAAATCCTCCTTTTTGAACGAAAAAAAAGAGGTATAGTTTCCTATACCCCTTTTGCTACTCCAAATAAATCGTTTAAAATCTCGATTTTTTTGTTCGTGTATTCAATAAAATGATCATTGTAGGATTTCGGATCCTTCGGGTTTGCAAATTGAGTAATCTTCCCCGTCATAGGATCAATAAATTTGCTAGCTGCCCCACAGCCTAAGCCGATGATTGTTTGCATTTCTTCCATAATCATAATATTGTAGATACTCTCTTGCCCTGGTAGTGAATAGCCAACATTCTCTAAGTTTCCAAGTATGTTCTTCATTCGATATAAATAATATGGGACATACCCGTGTTCCTTTGTCCATGTTGAAGCATTATTCATCATCTCTGTAATTTCCTCACGGCCGGCAACCTTATATTTTTTCTTATTTCGTGTCATTTCAGACGCACGCTTAAAGGATAAAGTATGAACAGTTAGTGACTCTGGCTGGACTAACCTAAAATAGTGAGACAATATAAAACACCTCCAAAATGGCAATACTTGAGATAAGTATTGTGACATT
>NZ_JBPFDQ010000140.1:0-8243 GCF_059415045.1 Ferdinandcohnia sp. SAFN-114
TCAAATTAATGAAAAAGTGTTAAATTTAATATGGATAGGTGTTTTATATATGTCTCATTTGGCTAGGTCAGTTCATAACCCGTATGTTACCTAAGCCTTTCTTTGTTATGGCAACCCAAAACCCAATTGAATATGAAGGAACATACCCACTGCCAGAAGCACAGCTCGATCGTTTTCTATTAAAAATGAAAATGGGGTATCCATCTGTTAATGAGGAAATTGAGGTATTGAATCGAGCGGAAAAGTCCAAGCCAATTGAAAAACTCGAAGCGGTAATTACACTTGAAGAACTAATTTCTCTTCAAAATGAAGCAAAAGAAGTTTATGTTGACCAAACAATTAAAGAATATATTGTAGATTTAGTAAGTCGAACGAGAGAGCATAGTTCCGTTTATTTAGGAGCTAGTCCGCGTGGGTCGATTGCATTAATGCGGGCATCTCAGGCCTATGCTTTGATACACGGTAGGGATTTTGTGATACCGGATGATATTCAATATCTTGCGTTATATGTTCTTCCACATCGAATCATATTAAAATCAGAAGCAAGATTTGAAGGAATGACAACTGAAAAAGTAGTATCGAAAATCATTGAAAGAACACCAATTCCAGTACAAAGGTCGTTGAATCGTTAATGAGGAGACTATTTCGAAAACTTAAAGAAATGGGGAAACTCGTCAATATTTTTCTTCTGATTGTAGCTACATTTGTATATGCGATGTTTCAAGGTGGGTTCGTAAGCTGGTTTCTATTTTATAGTTTTATCCCATTTGGATTGTATTCTTTTGTTCTATCAATCTATCCTATTAAAGATTTTAAACTGGAACGTCACATCAGAAAGGGTGAGTATGTAGCAGGAGAGGAATTTGAAGCAACAATCTTGATTCGGAGAAAAATTCCTTTCCCACTTATGTATCTAATTATTGAGGAGCTTCTTCCACCTCAATTGAAAAAATATGAAGAATCGAAACAATCAAAGGTGATCCTGTTCCCTTGGTTTAAGCGGGAGTTAACTTACAAATACAAGTTTAGCTCAGTCCCGCGGGGGGAGCATCTCTTAGAGGGAATCCGAATTAAGACAGGAGATTTATTCGGACTTATTGAAAAAGAAGCCAATATGCCGGTACGTGACCAGTTTTTAGTATATCCACAGTACGTAGATATGCTTTACCGACAACAGGAAAGTCGCTTTGAACAGGGTATGACTTCCTCAAACGTAAGATTACAGCGGGATACAGCAATTGCAATCGGTGTGCGGGAATATATCCCTGGTGACCGATTCTCATGGATTGATTGGAAGGCTTCGGCTAGACGAAATGGAATTATGACGAAAGAATTTGAGCAGCAGCAAAGTCATGATGTTGTTTTATTCATGGATCGATCAGAATCAGCCCATTTTGAACAGATTGTATCCTTTACAGCCTCACTAACGAAAGCGATATTAAGAAAAGGGGCACAGGTTTCATTTATCTCGATTGGGGAAGACCAAGCTATCTTCCCGTTAAAAAGTGGAGAATCCCAGCAACAAGCAATTTATCACCACCTTGCGAAAGTAAAAGACAATAGTCCGCTATCATTTTCGCAAATTGTGGAATCAGAAATCAAAAAAAATTACCAGCCTGTAACTTTCATGGTGGTCACAAGTGAATTAAGTCAGGATACGATTCATTTAGTAGGCAGGTTTTCGATGCGAAACGCTGACTTACAGCTTTTTGTGGTCAAAGAAAGAGGAATACAGCTGACGCAGGCTGAATTTGGTGTCCTCGAAGCAATCAGAAAGCATCATGTATTTACAAAAGTCGTCTATGAAGGACATTTTACCGAAGTATTTAACTCTATTCAGCAAAATTCGAAACTTCAATAGGTGGGGATAAATGAAATGAAATTTTCAATTTTGTAGAGATTCAAATCTTGGCTGAATATAGTTAAGCCTCCGGTGAATGCCACAGATTTTCAAAGGAAATTTCACGATCATAAGATCAAAGACTAAGTACGCCTCGTCCTGTGGCAACGTCTTTGTGACCCACCTTGTGTGGGCCAAAAAATCTGGGCGCAAATACGCCAAGGCGCATTTGATTCAGGAGGGAGGAAATCATGAAGCCTAAAATTCCAGCAAAACGAGATGTTCGAAACCTATTGTTAAATATATTTGGTTTTCTCTTACTTTGGGAATGGTTGAGGCCACTTGAAACGGTGACAGATACAAAGGAAACTGCAGGGTTTGTCATTTTCATTGGTGTCAGCTTTCTATTATTATTTCTGCGGGTGCCTTTTGTGTTTAGTGCATTGATTAAAATATTCCTTATTTTCTATATGATTCATTCTTTGTATTTTAAATATGATTTTTTAGATTCAACATGGTTAGGTATATTTATTAGTGATTTTATGAAGAACATTGGGCTTATGTTCCAAGCGAATTGGTTAGGGATGACGCCGATCTTTCGGACGATTCTTTTTTTCATTTTACTTTGGTTAATGAGTTATTTGCTACATTATTGGTTTACTCATCAAAAAAGAATACTGCTGTTTTTCGTATTAACTATCGTTTATATCACAGTGATTGATACATTTAGCCCATATGATGCAAAAGCAGCTATTATTCGAACGGTCTTTATTGGATTTTTTATGCTTGGGATTTTACAATTTGAGCGTTTAAAGGATAAAGAGCTTTCTAAACATGTAAACATCGGGAAAAAATGGGCAATACCATTAGTCCTATTTATTTTATTTTCAACATTTATTGGTTATGTTTCACCGAAAGCATCTCCTCAATGGCCAGACCCGGTTCCATTTTTAAAGGGATATGGGCAAGAAAATACGAACGGCTCCATCAATGGGATAAAGAAAATCGGATATGGAACCAATGATCAAAGTCTAGGTGGGCCATTTATCGCGGATGATACAGTTGTGTTCACTGCAGAGACAGAAAAACGCCATTATTGGCGAGTTGAATCTAAGGATACCTACACAGGGAAGGGTTGGAAATTATCTGGTTCAGCTGATAGGGAAACCTTTAATGTTGAAAATACCGTGTTGAATTGGTATGAGCCAAAAACAGAGGTTGAGGAATTCGAAACGGAGATTCAAATGGATCTAAAGTATTCCCATATCGTGTATCCATTAGGGTTAACTTCAGTTGAGACAGACCCGGATATCTATTTTAGCGTTAACCCACTATCCGAAAAAATTTCGACTTTAAGAGGCGAAGATGAAGTCAAATTGGATAAGTATAAGCTAAATTATCAGTATCCGAAATACTATATTAACCATTTAAAAGAGGTCGTACAGTCAGGTGGCCTTGAGCAGGATAACAATTTTAAAGAAAGATATACTCAATTACCTGTTGACCTCCCTGAACGTGTAAAAGAACTTGCAGTAGAAATCACGAGCTCACAGACGAATCGATACGATAAAGTAAAGGCAGTCGAGGGCTATTTTCAAGTCAATGGCTTTGCATATGATACGCAAAATGTGGCCATTCCAACAGCGGATGAGGACTATGTCGATCAGTTCTTGTTTGATACAAAAATAGGCTATTGTGATAACTTTTCAACTTCAATGGTTGTCCTATTACGTGCAGTGGACATACCGGCAAGATGGGTAAAAGGCTATACAGAAGGGCAGCGAGTAGAATTAAATTCATATGAAATCACAAACAATAATGCACACTCCTGGGTTGAGGTATATTTTCCGGAATTTGGATGGGTTCCATTTGAGCCAACAAAAGGATTTAGTAACTCAAATTTATTTTCTTATGATTTATCAATGACAGGTAATGCAAACAGCCAAACGCCACAAACTGCACCAGAGGTAGTCCCTGAAGAAGAAGAGGTTGAAGAAACTATTGCTACACCAACGTCAGAAGAGAATGAAACGAGCATCTTTGAAACGATAGTAGACACTTTCTCATGGAAATATGTTCTGATGTTCCTATTAAGCATCTCCTTGATGGGGTATCTTGTATTTCGTACTCGAAAAAAATGGATTCCATATCTTTATATCTGGTTATACAAAAATGCGAAAGATGAAGAGACATATTTTAAAGCCTATAATGCCTTGCTAAAACAATTGTCACGAGTAGGCTTCCCGAGAAGAGAAGGGCAAACATTAAGGGAATACTCTGTTCAAGTTGATAAGTTTTATAAAGGACATGAAATGGAACAATTAACATTAAACTATGAACGTGCCCTATACCGCAAAGACAATGCTGCTGTTGAGTGGGTAAAATCAGTTGAATTATGGGAAAATTTAATTAAAAAGATATCATCTTGACCAATAAGTACCTGGTTGGTAGAATTAAACCACAATTTTTAATAGAAGTATCCTTCGTATATCCTCGATAATATGGATCGAAAGTTTCTACCGGGCCACCGTAAATGGTCTGACTATGAAGGCAGCTATTCTATAGGGTACGTGACCTAGAATTCTGCCTTTTTATTAGGTGGAATTCTTTTTTTTTACCTTTACTCAGTACCATACTAAATAAAGGTAAAAAAAGCCTCCGGCGGAGACATACGATTTTCAAAGGTAAGTTTTCGAACTTAGGATCAAAGACTAAAGGCGCCACTTCCTGTGGCAACGTCTTTGTGACCCACTCCGTGTGGGCCTAAAAAATCTTGGCGCAAATTCGCCAAGGCGAATTTGATATGCATAATATCTGGTGGGTATATTACAAAATATAATGAGGTGATTTTGTGGATAACGTTCAAGAAATGATCGTTGTTTTAGATTTCGGTAGTCAATACAATCAATTAATTACTCGCAGAATCCGTGAATTTGGTGTTTATAGTGAACTCCATCCTCACACTTTGACAGTTGAAGAAATTAAAGCAATGCAACCAAAGGGAATTATCTTATCTGGTGGACCGAATAGTGTGTATGATGAAAACTCATTCAGATGCGATGAGAAAATTTTTGATTTAGGTATTCCTGTGTTAGGAATCTGCTACGGAATGCAACTTATGACACAACACTTCGGCGGCCGTGTAGAAAAAGCACATAATCGCGAGTACGGAAAAGCAACAATTACTGTTCAAAATGAATCAGCGCTTTTTACAAATCTCCCAAATGATCAAGTAGTATGGATGAGCCATGGGGATTTAGTAGTTGAAACGCCAGAAGGCTTTACAGTTGATGCAGTTAGCCCATCTTGCCCAATTTCAGCGATGAGTGATGAAGCACGTAAATTATATGGTGTTCAGTTCCATCCAGAGGTACGCCATTCAGTGTACGGAAATGATCTTCTTAAAAACTTTGTTTTCGGAACTTGTGGATGTTCAGAAAGCTGGTCAATGGAAAACTTCATTGAAATTGAAATGGAGAAAATCCGTCAAACAGTGGGCGATAAGAAAGTTCTTTGCGCACTTAGTGGTGGTGTAGATTCTTCAGTTGTCGCTGTTTTAATTCATAAAGCAATAGGCGACCAATTAACATGTATGTTTGTTGATCATGGCTTGCTTCGTAAGGGAGAGGCCGAAAGTGTAATGAAGACTTTTAGTGAAGGCTTCCATATGAATGTCATTAAAATCGATGCAAAGGATCGCTTCTTAAATAAACTAAAAGGTGTAAGCGACCCAGAGCAAAAACGTAAAATCATTGGTAATGAGTTTATCTATGTATTTGATGATGAAGCTGCAAAGCTAGAAGGGATCGACTTCCTAGCACAAGGTACTCTTTACACAGACATTATTGAAAGTGGAACTGCTACTGCACAAACAATCAAATCACATCATAATGTTGGTGGATTACCAGAAGACATGCAGTTCAAATTAATCGAACCACTTAATACTTTATTTAAAGATGAAGTACGTGCACTTGGAACGGAACTTGGTATTCCAGATGAAATCGTATGGCGCCAACCATTCCCAGGACCTGGATTAGGTATTCGTGTTTTAGGCGAAATATCAGATGAAAAACTGGAGATTGTTCGTGAATCAGATTACATCTTACGTGAAGAGATCCGAAAAGCAGGGTTAGAGCGTGAAATTTGGCAATACTTTACTGTCCTTCCTGATATCCGAAGTGTTGGTGTAATGGGTGATGCAAGAACTTATGATTACACAATTGGTATTCGTGCAGTGACTTCAATTGATGGAATGACATCAGACTGGGCTCGTATCCCATGGGACGTTCTCGAAGTCATTTCGACAAGAATCGTAAATGAAGTAAATCATGTAAACAGAGTTGTGTATGATATTACAAGCAAGCCACCAGCAACAATTGAGTGGGAATAATACACGAACGATATAAAATAAATTTAAATTAATGTTCGTTTTTAGGTTGACTCTCTAGGTACATTGTCATATAATAAAATCGAAATCAGATTTTGTTGAAATACGTCGTATAATCTTGGGGATATGGCCCAAAAGTTTCTACCAGGCTACCGTAAATTAGCTTGACTACGAGGTATAACTGATAATGAAGAGTGTCAATTAACTATGATTCTCCTTTTCTATCGTTATCCTTGATGTCAAGCGCTTCAGATATTAATCTGAGGCGCTTTTATGCGCTTATTATCAAATCGAAGCTCTTAAGTACGACGATATGGATCAAAGGGAGAGGGAATCTATTTATGAAAAAGTATTTTCAATTCGATGAGCTTGGAACTACTTACAAACGAGAAATCATTGGTGGACTAACAACGTTTTTATCCATGGCTTATATCTTATTCGTTAACCCATCAATTTTATCATTAAGTGATGTACCCGATTTACCGTCAGAGTTAAGAATGGATGCTAACGCAGTATTTGTTGCAACAGCACTTGCAGCTGCGATTGGTACACTTATTATGGGGGTTGTTGCAAAATACCCTGTTGCTTTAGCTCCTGGTATGGGACTAAACGCATTCTTCGCTTATTCAGTTGTATTGGGAATGGGAATCCCATGGCAAACTGCTTTAACGGGTGTATTAGTATCAGGAATCTTTTTGGTTCTCCTAACGTTAACACGCATCCGTGAAAAGATTATCGATGCTATCCCACAAAACCTAAAGCTCGCAGTTGGAGCGGGGATTGGATTATTTATAACATTTATAGGATTTAAAAACGCAGGGATTGTAATTGCAGATCCAGCTACTCTAGTAGCGTTGGGTGATCTATCAAACGGAAACACTTTATTAACTATTTTTGGTCTTGTTATTACAGTAATATTAATGGTTCGTAAAGTAAACGGAGCTGTATTTATCGGTATGGTAATCACAGCTATTGTTGGAATGATTGTTAATTTAATTGAGGTACCAGATAAAGTTGTTAGCTCTGTACCAAGTCTAGCTCCTACATTCGGAGCAGCATTTGCTAACTTCGGAGATATTTTTACAATGGACATGCTGATTGTTATTCTTACATTAATGTTCGTTGACTTCTTTGATACAGCTGGAACATTAGTAGGGGTAGCGAACCAAGCGGGTATCATGAAAAATAATAAACTTCCTCGTGCAGGAAGAGCGTTAGTATCAGATTCTACTGGTACAGTAATTGGAGCAATCTTAGGAACTTCTTCAACAACTTCTTACGTTGAATCAACAGCAGGTGTTGCTGCTGGTGCAAGATCAGGATTTGCTTCAGTTGTAACAGCATTATTTTTCTTACTAGCATTATTCTTCTCTCCATTATTAGGTATTGTAACACCAGCTGTTACATCACCAGCTTTAATTATTGTTGGAGTTTTAATGGTTGCAACATTAGGCGATATTGAATGGAAAAAGTTCGAGATTGCTGTTCCGGCATTCTTAACAATCCTGACAATGCCTTTAACTTCAAGTATTGCAACTGGTATTGCAATTGGATTTATCTTTTACCCTATCACTATGATAGTTAAAGGAAGAACAAAAGAAATCCACCCTATTATGTACGGTTTATTCATTGTCTTTATCTTATATTTTATCTTCTTAGTTTAAAATAAATAAAGGGATACCAGATTTAAAAGTCTGGTATCTTTTTTTATTTTGTCCTATCTTTTATGATTAGTATTTGTCGAGATGTGTAATAACTAGGATGATATAGTAAAATATTCTAGAAAAAAATAGGTTGACGGTAAACCTTAAACTTGGTATATTAAGTAGGTCGCTGTTGCAGCACCTCGAAAAATGAAACACTTTTTAAAAGGTGTTGACATAGACTTTTAAAGATGATATATTATAAAAGTCGCTGATGAACAGCTGATTAAAAAGTTCTTTGAAAACTGAACACAATACAAGCGTCAACGTTTAATTCAAAAGTAACAAACTATTGAGCAATCAATACTCTTAT
>NZ_JBPFDQ010000141.1:0-8155 GCF_059415045.1 Ferdinandcohnia sp. SAFN-114
GCCATACAGACACACCTCGTTATAGTTGATATATTTATTATAACAATCTGTGTCTACTTTTTAGTCTAGCATCATAATGGTATAAACCGTGAGAAAGTATTAACAAAAGCCATTGAGAGGGGTCTTGTGACGCTAGAACAATCAAAAGGACTCTCTGATGAAGAAGTCTATCAACTTATTTTTTCATCTGGATTTAGTACAGCTGACAAAGTGTCTGACGTTTCAGGGCGCGGTGTGGGCTTAGATGTTGTAAAAAATAAGATTGAATCTCTTGGAGGAAGAGTTTTTATAGAATCGGAAAAAGGGAAAGGAAGTAAATTTTCTATACAATTACCACTTACCTTATCAATTCTTTCGGCCTTGCTAGTAAATGTGAAAGAAGAAATATATGCGATTCCACTATCTTCAATCTTAGAAACACTAATTATTAAGAATGATGAAATCCTGAAAGCTCACCATCAGAATGTAATCGATTTTAGAGGAAAGGTTATTCCATTAGTATTCTTAAAAGATGTCTTTGAAGTACCAACTGAGAAAGAACTAGTGGAAACCACTTATGCAATTGTGGTGATTAAACGTGGTGAAAAGGTAACAGGCTTGGTAGTAGATTCCTTCATTGGTCAAAAGGAAATTGTATTAAAATCTCTTGGAGGTTATTTACAAGATGTTCATGCCATTTCAGGAGCTACTATTTTAGGAAATGGTCAAGTTTGTCTTATTATTGACCCAAATGAATTAGTGAAGTAGGAGGGATAGAAAATGGAAGGTCAATTAAAAGTTATTGTTTTTCGATTAGAGGACCAGGAATATGGAGCAGATATACAAAAGATAAGGTCAATAGAGCGACTTCAAGAAGTTACCCGTATTCCAAATGTACCTGAATTTATTAAAGGGGTGATCAATCTTCGTGGCGAAATAACCCCGATTATTGATTTAAAAGAACGATTAGCAATGGGGCAAACAGTTCAAACAGGTGAAACTAGAATTCTAATTGTGGAAGTAGATGATTTCCAATTAGGAATATTTGTAGATGCGGCTACTGATGTAATTGACCTTGATTTATCACTAGTAGATTCCGCCACAGGCGTTATACCTGGAATTAATGAATCTTACATAGTAGGAGTTGCAAAACTTGAGAAACGATTACTCCTTCTATTGAATTTGGAACTGGTCTTAAATACAGAAGAAATAAAGGAGGTAAAGGATACAATTGAGGTTTAAACAATCTATAGTAATTGATTATAGGAGGATATAATGGCTAAAGTACTAGTAGTCGATGATGCAGCTTTCATGAGAATGCAACTAAGAGATATGCTTACTAAGCTCGGACACGAAGTGGTAGGCGAAGCAGAAAATGGAATTCAGGCAATTGATACATATAACAAAGTAACCCCTGATTTTGTCACAATGGATATTACAATGCCAGAGATGGATGGTATTCATGCGGTGACTGAAATCAAAAGGAACCATCCTAACGCCCAAATCATTATGTGTTCGGCAATGGGGCAACAAGGTATGGTTATAGATGCAATCAAAGCAGGAGCAAAAGATTTTATTGTAAAGCCATTTTCAATCGATCGAATAAAAGAAGCTGTAGATAAAATTTTAAATTAAGACTTTACAAATCTAGTCATTCAGCTAGCTGAGATATATAACTTTACAAAAGAGGTGAGCGAATTTGAAGTTATTAACGTTTTTTTCATCATCAATTAAAACAAAACTGGTTACGATTTCAATTTTACTATTAACTATTCCTTTATTAATTTCTGGTTTTGTCTCCTATCAGCAAAGCAGTTCTAGTTTAGATGAAATAGGGAAAACTAACTTAAAAAACAGTGTAGAAATGACCCTGATGTTGATTGACTCAGTAAACAATGAGGTCAAAAAAGGAAATCTTACTTTGGAGGAAGCCCAGGAGAAGGTGAGGGTTTCTATTTTAGGGGAAAAGGATTCGGAAGGTACCAGACCAATAAACCAGAATGTCGACCTAGGAGAAAATGGGTACTTATTTGTTCTAGATGAACAGGGAACGGAACTTGCCCATCCATATTTAGAGGGAACGAATATATGGGATAACGAGGATTCTGACGGAGTAAAATATGCTCAGGATATTATTAAAAGAGGAAATGATGGTGGTTTTACATTCTATAATTTCCCACTCCCGAATGATAAGAACAAAATTGCACAAAAAGTCGCCTATTCCAAAACTGACCCACATTGGGGATGGGTTGTTTCATCCGGTACATATATGATGGATTTCAATAAGCCTGCAAAAGCAGTATTGAATATGGTTCTATTTGTAACTGTAATTTCAATAGTTGTTGGCATTATAATTGTTTGGTTGTTTGCTAATCATATTTCTTCACCTATCCAAAGGATATCTACTCGAATGAATCAACTTGCGAATGGTGACTTAACGCATGATAATATTAAACTTAAAACAAAAGATGAAATTGGTCAATTAGCGTTGGCAATGAACCAAATGCAACAAGGTTTAAAAAACATGATCATAAATGTTTCAAAATCCTCTGAAATGATTACTAGCCAAAGTGAAGAACTCACGCAAAATGCCGACGAGGTGATGGCCGGTAGTCAACAGATAGCTACAACAATGGAAGAATTAGCAAGGGGTTCTGAAGAACAAGCTCATTCATCAACCTCTTTGAGTGAAACGATGGGGTCTTTCGCCAATGAAATTATGATAGTTGCTAGCAAGGGTGAAGCAGTAAAGAGCGATTCGGACATGATGCTTAAATTAACAGAGGATGGAAGTCATTATATGAAAGAATCCATTCAAAAAATGGAGAACATCAATAAAAAAATGAAAGAGTCTCTTTCAAAGGTTAACGGATTAGACCAAAAGGCAACTGATATCTCAAAACTTGTCAATGTAATCCAAGAAATAGCAGCTCAAACAAACCTTTTGGCACTTAATGCGGCGATTGAGGCTGCTCGAGCCGGAGAACATGGAAGAGGGTTTGCTGTTGTTGCAGATGAAGTACGAAAATTAGCCGAACAGGTCAGTGAATCGGTTTCAGATATTACAACCATTGTAGCGGATATACAAAATGAGTCGAAACAAGTTGTTGATTCACTTGATGAAGGGTACCACTTAGTAGATGAAGGAACCGGCCATATTCAAACCACTGGAGAAACATTTACACACATTAAAAAGACAATTGAAGAAGTGGATAACCAGATCAATTCAATGGCAACCTCTCTTTATAAAGTATTAGATGATACAAAAACCATTAATGGAGCCATTGAAAACATTGCATCTGTTTCAGAAGAAAGTGCTGCGGGGATAGAACAAGTGTCAGCAACCGCACAGCAATCAAGTAGCTCAATGGAAGAAATATCAGCTAGTGCTAGACTGCTAGAAGAAAACGCTGAACACTTAAATAACTTAATCCAGAATTTCAAAATTAATTAGCAATTGTATTATCCCATCAACTTATCATATTTGTATTTTTTAAACCGTAAGGAGAAAAAAGAATGAGTCAAAATGTAGTTCTACTTGAAACTGGTACGAATGAATTAGAAATTGTTGAATTCACAATTGGGGAGACTCGTTTTGGCATCAACGTTATTAAGGTCAGGGAGATTATTAACCCTGTTCATGTAACCAATCTTCCAAATTCACATCCCAATGTTGAAGGTATTGTTGGAATTCGTGGAGAAATCATGCCTGTAATTGATTTAGCAAAGGTCTTAGGACAGGGACCTTCTGAAAATGTAAAGCTTGATAAATTTGTTATTACAGAATTTAATAAGCATAAATTCATCTTTCATGTTCACACAGTTACTCAAATATACCGTATATCGTGGAAGGATATTGAAAAACCTTCTTCGGTATACCCTGGAACTGAAAATTCAATAATTGGTGTAGTGGAAATAAAAGATAATCTAGTCTTACTGTTGGATTTTGAGAAGATCATGGTGGATATTGATAACAAACTAGGCATTAACCCTGATGGCCTACATGCTTTAGAAAGTCGAGAGAGAGAACCAACAAAAACAATTGTTATTGCCGAGGATTCACTATTTCTTCAGAATCTTATTCGTAAAACTTTAAATGAAGCAGGATATAGGAATCTTTTATTTTTCGAAAATGGACTGGAAGCTTTGGAATTTCTAATTGGTAAGTCTTCAAATGGAAAAAAGATAGATAACAGTGTTCAACTAGTAATAACTGATATAGAAATGCGTCAAATGGATGGTCATCATTTTACAAAACAAATTAGAGAAAATGAGGGTTTGAAACACCTTCCAGTCATTATCTTTTCCTCCCTTATCACCGATAATTTACGTCATAAAGGAGAAATGGTTGGAGCTACTGCTCAGGTTAGCAAACCTGAAATTGTAGAATTGGTAGGTTTGATTGACAAGCACGTTCTTTAAGATCTTTTCCCCTCTTTTATATTTAGAATTTTAAATTGAGAGTAGGCGAATTTTATAAAAAAGTTAATATTGTTAACAATACTTTTAACATCTATTTTGGCGGGGGCAGTGGTTGCAGTACTGTACTTCGCTTTAGATATTGGGAAATTTGTTGAAGCTAGGCAAGCGGATAAGAATGACGAGAAAAAAGAAGAGTTTTTTGCAGAACCATTTGAAATAATGGCAAATCTAAATTTAAAAGAAACAACCAGAGATTTTGTCAAGGCTTCTGTTGTCATCTCTTCCACAAATGAAGAATTTATAGAAGAGTCGAAAAAGTATCATTATCAGATGAATGATATCATAGTAAGTTTTGTTAATTCTAAGACACTTGAAGATTTTCGAAACATTGATGATAGGGAAAAACTATCAAAAGAGCTAGTAACAAAAGTAGAAGAAAAATTAAACATAGATGTAGAGAATGTATACTTCACGAATTTAATGCTGCAGTAAAAGAAAAGCTTATTAACACCTTGCTTTTTAGCGAATGGACGGGTATAGCTACGCATTCAAATGCATTCATTTTCGAAATTAATCACAATCAATTGTATGTAGTAGCTCGGTGATCTTAAGAAATGGCAGATTACGATTATTCAATTAATTGGGAGACCTGAACAAAAAAGGCAAGAGGTTCAACAACTTGTAAAAGTCAAAGGGTTATTAAATTAGTTACCATCAGTTGCAGTCAGGAATTAGATAATGAATGTAAAAAAAGCCCAAACATCTTGGAGAGAGTAGCTTGAAGTTAAACTTTTATCAAATAATGTAGTATTTTTTGAGATAGTAATAGGAATTGGAGTCGTTACATCATTCTTATGGGTTTTATAATTGTTTTTAATCCATTTTTTCAAGTGAAAATAAGTATTAATCGAGGAAGGGAGTTATAAAGTGTCTAAGGTTTATTCAAAAGAAGAAATTGAATTTTTAAAACAGAATGTTGGTTTTATGAAACTTACAACCATTGCAAAAAAGCTAAATAGACCATTTAATTCAGTTTCAATTAAAGTAAACCGTTTAGGAATTGGTGATACTCGCACACAAACCGGTATGATAACTTTAGGGGAGCTAGCAAAGATACTATTTGTTGATAGAAAGACTATAGAGAATTGGGTTGTAAGGCATGAGTTGCCCTGCGTAAAACAAATTACAAGGCAACATAAACAATATTATTTTATAAAGCCTGGCGAGTTTTGGGAGTGGGCGAAAAAGAATAAAGAGAAGATTTCCTTCTACAAGATAGAAAAGAACCTTCTGGCCCCTGAACCAGAATGGGTTGATAAAGAGAGAGCCAAAAAACAAGATCGAATTGTAAATTATCGCGCGTGGACGATTGGTGAAAAGAGAAAGGTAATAGAATTAAAAAATAATGGATATACATTTGCTGAAATTGGTAAGATGTTAGGTAGGAGTGCATCTAGTGTAGGAAAACAGTATTATAGAATGAAGGAAGATTAATATGTACAAATGAGGAGAAGTTTCTTATGAGAGGTATTGACTAGATTCATTAGGAATATCGTAGAAAAACTCTAATATTAGTACGATCTGGTGCATTAATTTAAGAACCTTGTGAGATTGTTGTAGTAAAAACTATAGAGTCGTTGTGTTTGTAAATGAGTTTATTTGTTGTACAAAAGATTAACCGCCTATTTAAATGCTAGAAAGTCTAGTAAACTACGAAAAATTTATCTTAGAAAGGGGATCGTGTAGATCGCCAGGGCCAATGACAACTTCAGAGATCATAAAGCAAATCCTCCGATTTTTACTTAGTTTAGAGGATTGTATGAAGCAATACCAACTCAGTTTTAGTTAGAATGAATTAGAAGTAACTTTGAAGGAAACATAGGAAAACGATTCAAATGTGAATGGGTTTCTTTTTCATTTGTTATTAATTTATAAAACTATAATTTGAAAGACTAAAGAGATTGAAAGTTCTATCAATAAATAGTATAATGTACGTAATTACATATTCAGAGGGAAAAACCCTAAATGACTATAGATTTCTTAGGATATCTATGCTCATTTAGGGTTTTTCTGTTTAAAGGAGTGATTAAATTGGCAAAGAGCAAGGTTAATAAAAAGGATATTGCTAGGGTAGGAGACACAATTCAATTTACTCGACGTGAACATCATTTTCTAGCTGTAGTAATTAACGTAATAGAGAACTCGGTCATAGTTGAACTGCAAAATAGAAAGGATAAGGACATTTTGGAGATTGAGACTGAAAGAACGGTTGTCGCTCACTCCAATTATGAGATTTCAAGTAGAATTCCTTGTCCAAGAGAGCCTATTCCAGCCTTAGATCCATGGACTTATGGTTGGAAAACAAGTAGTTAATTTAAGAAGAAAGGAAGGACTTTGAACAAAAACATAGTTTTTATAGCAATTTTAAGCTTCTCTTTATTGTTATCAGCTTGTTCATCGGAAAAGAAACCAAGTGAGGCAAAAGCAGCAGGAGAAGAAAAGGGGAAAAAAGAGGTATCAAAAGGGAGTCTAGAAGAATTCGGAACAACACTCCAGAAAACCATTGAAGGTTCAAATACACTTTTAGACAACTTTAATAAGAATTTGGATGGTTTATACACTGCAGAAGTGTCTAATCAACAATTTGCAAATGTATAAAAGGGTGTAGTAGATGAATCTAATAAGTTGGTCGCGGCTATGGAAAAGTTGTATGTAGATGGAACGCTTTATGAATTTAGGCAAACCGTTGTAACGTATTTAAACAGACAACATGAATTATTTCTTAATGCTGTATATATGGCTAATTAAGAAATGATAAATAAGGAATATTTAAGATCAGAGGATTTAGCTGTTAAAGTAGAACAAGCTGGTATTGTGAATACCTGGTTGAATGGGGAATGAGGAGAAATTAAATGAGGCATAGGACAAGAATGTCTTTTGAAGAACTAGTTGCTCAAAATAAAAATCAAATACTTAATGATAAGAATGAATTAGAGAGAATCGATAAAATACTTGATAAAAAAATATCAGAGGAAGGGGATAAAGCAAGTGAAAACCTCAAGTAGTATTTGGTTAACTCCTGAAGAAGTTGAGGTCAGAAGGAAAAGACAGATGGTCATTTTATACGTCATTATTGGCAATTATCATAAGCGCAACTGTTACAGCATTAGCTAACCAAATATGAGTAATAAGTAATTGAAAGGGGAGAAGGGAAAAACGGAATGAGCATTCAAGTAGTTGCAAGTAGGATTCCGAAAGAGAAGTTAGTGGAAATACAAGAATTAACGCCACGAGAGGCTTATTTAAAGTTACTGGTAGAATTATTTGAGAATCGAAAGAATAATTAATGCAGTGAACTTTTAATGGCTCTTGTAGCTTATGGTGGAACTTACCGGAAGAGGTACGAAATGTGATTAATAAAGAAATTCAGAAACCAAACGTTATGTTGTTAAAACAAATTATTAGCAAAGGGCCAATATACAAAGTAACATTATGTACGAACATATTGAATGTGTTGGAGAAAAAAGTAATAAATGAAATCCCTAAGAATTTGACGAACCAAGAATTCTACGACCTACTACATGATGGAAATCGATTTTTTGGTGGAACAGACTGTCGAACAACCGTGGGAGTCGAATGATTGGTTCACTTAACCCGAATAATTCAACAAATATTGTTGTTAGTTTCTGTAGTAATTTAACTGATTTATTACCTCATTTAATACACTACATACTGGGGACTCTAAGTGCTTTAC
>NZ_JBPFDQ010000142.1:0-8106 GCF_059415045.1 Ferdinandcohnia sp. SAFN-114
AATGTCACAATACTTATCTCAAGTATTGCCATTTTGGAGGTGTTTTATATTGTCTCACTATTTTAGGTTAGTCCAAGCTTTCCCGTGTTGGGAAGGCTTTTTTTATGCCCTTTTTTATTTGTTTGCATACTAATTTTATAACTGGAAAAAGTAACCTTAAGAGATTTCCTTTAAAGTAAGGGGGGGCACCATGCCTAAAATCATTTCAGTGGGTATTTGTAATCCACCACATAAGATTAATCAATCCAAAACCACTGAATTTATCAGGGATTTATTCCAAGACCACTTTCCAGACATAGACCGTCTTATCCGAGTATTCACGAATAGTGAAATCGAAGAACGGTATTTTAGCGAATCATTAGAGTGGTATAGCAAAGACCATCGTTTTGAAGAAAAAAATAATACATATATTGAAAAAGCAATTTTGTTTGGAGTGAAATCCATTCAGAATTGCTTAAATAATACCACCCTGCTTAAAGAAAAGATCATGCCGAAAGAAATTGATGCCATCATTTTTATATCGAGTTCTGGTATCTCCACTCCAAGTATTGAAGCAAGGATTATGAATCAAATGGACTTCGGAACACATACAAAGCGGATTCCAATTTGGGGACTTGGTTGTGCGGGAGGGGCTTCTGGATTGGCGAGAGCATTTGATTACTGCAAAGCATATCCTGATGCAAAAGTGCTTGTAGTTGCAGTAGAGCTTTGTAGCTTAACTTTCCAAAAAAATGACTTTTCTAAGAGCAATTTAATAGGTACTTCGTTATTTGCGGATGGAACGGCTTGTGTGTGTATTGTGGGAGATGAAGTAGAGTATCAGAAAATTTCAGAATCAGATGTATTACCCAAATTTGTTTCTGCACAATCCACCCTAATGGCACATTCAGAGGATGTTATGGGCTGGGATATAAAAAATACAGGTCTCCACGTGATCTTTTCAAAGGATATCCCTAGTATTGTAAAATCGTGGTTAAAAGGAAATGTAGATGAATATTTACATGCAAATCAGCTGGATATGAGCCATATTAAGCATTTTATTGCACATCCAGGTGGAAAAAAAGTATTGGACGCATATGAGGTAGCGCTTGAAATTCCACGCTCGATGACAGATATCGCTAGGGAAGTATTACGAAAGCAGGGGAATATGTCTTCTGTAACGGTGCTATATGTACTGAAGGAATTTATGGAGAAGCAGCTAGGCACAGAAGGCGACTATGGGCTTGTTACAGCCTTAGGACCTGGGTTTAGCTCAGAGTTAGTCCTTTTACAATGGAGGAAGTAGGATGATATTTTGGATATTCATTACGTTGGTAATCGCTCAAAGATTAATTGAAATGCGAATTGCAAAAAGAAATGAAAAGTGGATTTTGTCTCAAGGTGGCTATGAGGTAGGGCATGGGCATTACAAATACATTGTTCTTATGCATATCCTGTTTTTTATTACGCTCATGGTTGAGTTTGTCTATTTTAATAAAGAGTTATCAACATATTACCCATTTCTATTTTTCTTATTTGCTTTAACACAGCTAGGGCGATTGTGGGCAATTCAATCATTGGGAATGTTTTGGAATACCAAAATTATGATTCTCCCGACAAAACAAGTTCAGGCAAAAGGTCCGTATAAATATCTTAAGCATCCTAATTACCTTGTTGTAGCGTTAGAGTTCATCTTAATCCCGGTGTTATTCCAGGCATATATAACGGCAATTGTTTTCACAATATTAAACCTGATGGTAATGGCTGTTCGGATTCCAATCGAAGAACGAGCTTTAGCTGTTCATGTTGAATATCAGAATATCGGATTTGTCCGAAATCGATTCATACCAAATAGATTGAAAACGCTAAAAAAGGATTGAAAAGTAAAAAATCTGCTGATACACTATTTATAGATGAAAATAATTATCACTATCAGTTGAAAGCTGGTGATTTGATTGCTAACTTTATTTATCGCTCTAACGATTGGAATATACAGCTTTATCATGTATCATGTCCTACATAATGTTCTAAACTCAAAACAAAAAACATCATAATTCTATTCACGTAACCAGGTAAATACCTGGTTTTTTTTATGAAAAATTTGATTCCTAATATTCTGCTTTGTCAAAAGCATTCGTGTAGAGTAAAATACATATATATTGAATTTTTATGCAATGTACAATAAGGGGATTAGACATGATACAGACAGAACAAATCAAACACATCACAAAGGGAGACTTAGAAAAAAGACTATCTTATTTGTATGATATTTTTGAAAAAAACAATGATAAAGAAAGCAGTTCAAAAATTATTCAGTTGCTAAAAAAGCTATATAACTCTGAATATATGATTGGTTTTTCTGGCCACTTCTCGGCTGGAAAATCGAGCATGATAAATGAACTCATAGGGGAGAGTCTTCTACCATCAAGCCCGATTCCAACCAGCGCAAATTTAGTAAAAGTAAAGTCAGGACGAGAATACGCACGTGTTTATTACCGTGATGGAAAAATCATTGAATACCCAGCACCATATGATTATGATGTAATCAAATCATATGCTAAAGACGGGGAAGCAATTGAGTCCATTGAAATTAGTCATGATAATAGGAAACTCCCAGAGCAAGTAATCGTGATGGATACGCCAGGGATTGATTCTACGGATGATGCCCATCGTGTATCAACTGAATCGGCTCTCCATTTAGCAGACTTGTTGTTTTATGTGATGGACTACAATCATGTCCTTTCAGAGCTGAATTTCCAATTTACAAAGGAACTAACGGATCGAAACAAGACGGTTTATTTAATCGTAAACCAAGTTGATAAACATAAAGAATCAGAGTTAAGTTTTGTATCCTTTAAACAAGGTGTCGAAGAGGCGTTCCAAAATTGGAATGTAGCCTATTCAGATATATTTTTCACGACATTAAAAGAACCCAATCACGTGCAGAATCAGTTTAAGCAAGTTCAGCAGTTGCTTCAGGATAAAATTGCTAACAAAGAACACCTTTTATTAGAGGGTGTATTCCATTCTGCAAAACAAATTATTCTTGAGCATATTGCATTTTTAGATGATAAAAATGCCGTAGAGCTGGAAGATACGAAAGAAAAGCTTCGGTCATTATCAGAAACTGAGCGGGAGACAATCCCCAATCAAATTGAAAACTTAAACAATCAACTAGCTAGCTTCGAAAAAAACAGAGAAAAAATCGAAGTTGAGTATATGAATGAAATTGATACGATTTTATCAAATGCAATTCTGATGCCGTTCCAAACACGTGATTTAGCGAAAAATTTTGTTGAATGTATGCGGCCTGATTTTAAGGTCGGATTATTATTCTCCAAAAACAAAACAGAAAAGGAACGTGACGAACGGAAGCAAGCATTTCTAGCTGATGTGAAAGAAAGAATGTCCACTCAATTGGAATGGCATTTAAAGGACTTTGTAGGGAAATTTGCAGGTAACTTACGACTTTCGAAACAACCGACTGGAAACGAGCTTGCAACTGACTTGAGTGCGAAGGAGTTACAAGATTTAGTTAAGCCTGGAGCGGGTGTTACTGGAGAATACATTTTAACTTATACAGATGATGTAGGAAATTATATTAAGAGAAAATATAAACAAAAAGCAGTTGCGTTATTAAATGACATTCTAGAACAGGTAAAGACTAGTACTGCAAAAGAAGAGCAAGGGATAAAAGCAGAGTTAGAAAAATATGAGGTTTATCAAGAAGCGTTTGTTACTTTGAAGACGTTTGAATCGAAGCGAACTGAAATTCTCTCGAAGCTTAACGACATCATGAATGGAAATTCTGAAATAAATCGTGTGGAATCAGCTGAAAAACTACTTTCAAGATTTGCTGAAAATGTGGAGATTTCTTCTACTGAAGAAATTCTACAGGATTTGGAGAATCAAAAGGCAGCCACTCCTACATATGTAGAAAAACCAACACAACAGCAAAAAGAAAACAAGGGTACATCTGATCAGGCGATCAAACACTTAGAAAAAGCGCATGAATTGATAAAGCCAATTACAGGTCTTTCAACGCTTGCGAAAGATATTAAGGAAAAAGCTCAACGTTTAAAACATAAACATTTTACGGTTGCATTATTTGGGGCGTTTAGTGCAGGGAAATCTTCCTTTGCGAATGCATTAATGGGGAAACACGCACTTCCTGTTTCACCGAACCCAACAACTGCAACAATTAATAAAATTACATTTCCAACTGATGAACATCAACATGGAACAGTACTGGTAAAAATAAAATCAACCAATCAATTATTAGATGATATCAACCATTCATTACACATTTTTGGTGAAAAAGCAGGCAGTCTTGATGTTAGTATAGAAATCATAAAGTCGAAAATTAGCAATATCGAAAAAATCGAAGCGAAAGAAAAGCCACATTTTTCATTCTTAAAAGCAGTATTGGCAGGGTTTGAGAAAATTGCTTCAGATTTAGATCACGTTTTAACAACTGATATGGATGGTTTTAATGAATATGTTGCGAAGGAAGAAAAGGCATGTTTTGTAGAATGGATTGAGCTTTATTATGATTGTCCACTAACCAAGCAAGGGATTACATTGGTAGATACTCCAGGGGCAGATTCAATCAATGCTCGCCATACAGGGGTTGCTTTTGAATATATTAAAAATGCCGATGCCATTCTATTTGTAACTTACTATAATCATGCTTTCTCTAAAGCAGACCGCGAATTTTTAATTCAACTTGGCCGTGTTAAAGACACCTTCAGTATGGATAAGATGTTCTTCATCATAAATGCGGCAGACTTGGCTAACTCAACTGAAGAGTTATCAGATGTTAAAGATTATGTCGAGTCACAGTTAGTAGGCTATGGAATTCGTTTTCCTCGACTCTACACCGTATCAAGCCGTGCTGCCTTACTTGAGAAGCTTAATGAAGACAGTCAAAAAGATCGTGGAATCCTTGCGACTTCTGGTATCGAACGTTTTGAAGCTGATTTCCATTTATTTGTTATTGATGAGTTGACAGAAGTAGCAGTTAATGAAGGATACGTTGATATTCAGCGTGCTGCGTCTATCATTGATTCGTATATTCAATCTGCGAAAGAAGATAAGGATATTAAGCGTGCTAAACTCCAAGATGCTAAAGACCAACATGTGGGAATGAAGTCGGTAATTGAAACTGTCGATAAGCAGGAATCATTTGGAGTGGTTGAGCAAGAAATCAAGGAGCTCAGTTACTACATTAAACAAAGGGTCTTCCTACGTATATCAGATATGTTTAAGGAAGCATTCAATCCATCATCATTAAGAGATGATGGCCGAGATTTGAAAAAAGCGTTACAATCATGTTTGGCTGAATTTCTAGAGTCAGTCGGCTTTGATTTAGCTCAAGAATTGCGCGCGACTTCATTGCGAATAGAAACTTTTATTTCAAAGCGACTACTTGGGCAAATCGGAACATTTAATGAGCAAATTAAGTCAATCAATTCCAATATCAGTATTTCAGAGTCCATTGAACTAGATTTTGAAACAATTGAATTTAAGAATGGACTTAAGCAGGAGGAGCATACTCGTTACAAAAAGGCACTAGCTCTGTTCAAAAACCCTAAATCATTTTTCGAAAAAAATGAGAAAAAACATATGCAAGATGAATTAGAAATATTGCTTGATGCACCCGTGAGCTCATATCTTGAAGAAAACCAAGCATACCTTGTGAATTTCTACAAACAGGAATTTAATAGAGGGCTACAGGCACTTCAAAAGGATGCATTGCAAGAAATCCATGAGTATTTCGATGGTGTCACCAAAATTTTATCTGAGGATATCGATATCGAAAACCTAGAACAGGTACATGAAAAGCTGTCTGGTTACTACGCGGAGCATATGGGGTGAGTTGATTTGACTGACTCGAAATCAAAATATCATGCATGTGCCACTTGTGTTCATTTCGTAGCAGCACGAAAAAGTGGGAAGATGAACTACAGATGTGGACGTTTAGGCTATGATACAATGCCAGCTTATAAATTCAATTGTTGGACGCCTAAACCCCATATTGTTAAACTAATGAAGACTGATACAACGGAGGAGAAATAATGTCAAACGTCCATGAAGCAATCACAAAACATTCAAAATCACAGCACGAAATTGTTAAAACATTCGTGGGACTAGAGCAACAAAGAGAACTATTTATTGATGAGGCAGTTGCTTTAGCAAAACAAAACAAAGAATTCACCGTTGATAAAATCAATAGAGTGACGAATGAAATGAACAAACTTGCAAAAAAAGGAATTGTACCATTGAGGAAGCTTGTAACCGCTGATATGGTGAAGGAGTACGCATTCCGCAAATAAATGATGCATGTTGGGTTAATACTAACCATAATCTCTAATAAAGGAGACATGCATGTGAAAACCGATAAACAATCTGCTTTGAAAAAAGATAAAAAGCAAGATGGAAAAGGGACTACCCCTTATCATTTTGCATCCTATGCAGAAATTGAAGCAGAAAAAATGAAAAGTAAATAAATGTGAGCCCTCTTGTGTAAGAGGGCTTTTTTGTGCACATGGAAGGAAGATACAAACAAATGCACTTTAGATATATGTTATAATTCTATTTATGATGATTTTTGCTGAAAGGGAGGATATGCGATGAAAAAACAGATTATGTTAATAGATGGGATGGCATTATTGTTTCGCTCTTTTTATGCAACGGCAATGAGTGGATATTTTATGGTAAATAGTAAAGGGGTTCCAACAAATGGGATTCACGGATTTGTAAAACATATGATGACTGCCGTTAATAAGTACAAGCCTTCACATGTTATTTGTTGTTGGGATATGGGCAGTTCTACATTCCGTACAGAAATGTATGATGGATATAAAGCAAATCGTGGCGCACCGCCGGAAGAGTTAATTCCACAATTTGATTTAGTGAAGGATGTAGTTGAATCCTTTGATATTCCAAATGTGGGACTTTCTGGATATGAGGCAGATGATTGTATAGGTACGCTAGCAAAACAATATGGCCAAGATTCTGATGTGATCATTTTGACTGGTGACCAAGACATCTTGCAATTGCTTGATGAAAATATTACGGTTCTAATAATGAAAAAAGGAATCGGTAATTACGCAGAGTACACGAGTGAAAGCTTTCTTGAAGAAAAAGGCATTACTCCTCAGCAAATGGTTGACCTTAAGGCATTAATGGGTGATACAAGCGACAATTATCCGGGTGTTAGAGGGATCGGTGAGAAAACAGCACTTAAACTACTTCAACAGTTCGGGTCAATTGAAGGTATTCTTGAAAATGTAGAAAATTTAACAAAAGCGCAAAAGACAAAAATCAAAGAGGATCTGGAAATGTTACATTTATCGCGTAGATTGGCGAGAATTCATTGCGAAGTTCCGATTAATTGCTCACTTGATGATGCATTAATCCAAATTAACCGTGAAAAAGTACATGAAAAGTTCTCGGAGCTTGAATTTAAAGGCTTGGATCAATTTATTAGTTAATGGAGTACTCAATTTGAGTGCTCTTTTTTTGATTTTATTGGAGACGTTAAGATTAAAAATGTTGCTTATGGCTGTTAATTTGAGTTTATGGCCAATAAATAAATTTTATAGCTGATAAATAATAAATATGGCTATTATGAAAATTTTTCGGCTGATCGCCTATGCGATTCATCCGTACATGGATGCCCCGTGATCACAACCAATCACAGGGCATCTCACAAATACCTTATCTTTTTGTATTTGATTTCTTTGCTTTGTTTTCAAGCTCACTTTTTGGTTCCATAGAAAATTCGGTATCTTCATTATGACCTTGAGGGTTTACGCCTTTTGGAGCTTTTCCGCGGTTGTTTCCTTTTTGTGCCATGATATGTCACCTCCATTTCGTATTATTTCCATCCTAATTTGGAATATGTCTTGAATAGAAAATGAGGTGATACATGAAACTAACCATGAGGTGAGAATCGTGAACAAAGGAATCTATACTGCGCTACTTACAATTGGGCTTGCTCAATTTTTAAAAATTCCAATTAAAAAAGCCAAAACCGGAAAATGGGATTTGGACTAACCTAAAATAGTGAGACAATATAAAACACCTCCAAAATGGCAATACTTGAGATAAGTATTGTGACAT
>NZ_JBPFDQ010000143.1:0-8071 GCF_059415045.1 Ferdinandcohnia sp. SAFN-114
TGTAAAAAGACAAAAAAGTATAAACCAATTGGACAGAAAAGTCTAAACTTCCTCTTCTTGAGAAATTTCGAGACAAAAAAGTCTAAACTAACTGTGCAATAATAATTATTAAAGTTTAAGAAAGGCTGCATACCAAACCTTATGCAGCCTTTCGTTACATTATTTCTGCTCTTCTAATTTATAATTGTTAGGGAATCTGTTTTTAATGGTCAACATATAGATTCCCGAAGCTGCTAAGAGTAATCCTGCAATGAGAAACGCTAGTTGAACCCTAATGTATTCTGCAATTCCCCCGAATGCTAATGTAGAAAATCCAAAAACTAATGAAACCATTGAATATTGAGCACTATATATCTTCGGTAAATCTTCAGCAGATGCTTCTTTTTGTATATATGTGTGTATCGTTATACCTTTTATTTGATCGATGAATCCACCAAAAGCTACCAATATTAGCGCTAACCAAGCTACTGAATTTAATCCAAATAAAAGCGTTACTATGGAAACGCCAAACGAAGAGTATATCACAATCTTTCTCATGTTCTTTTCAATTTTTACCGAATACCTTGAACAGACTACTCCACCTAGTATCAAACCCAGAAAAAACGCAGTGTTTATATAACCCCACCATGTTTCTGTTACATTTAATACTTCATTTACAAATACATAGAGAATAGCTGCCACCCAAACTACATTTGCAATAGCTTCTATAAAAATCATGACATGGATGCTTCGAAAGATGGGAATTTTCCATATTGTAAGCCAGCCTTCTTTTAAAGTTTCGAATGTTTTTTGTTTCTCCTCTTTAATTTGGAAAGTTGTATTATCTACAACCCGTATCATCATGATTGTAGATAGGACAAATAAGATAAACGTAAGCCAAATTACATTTTGTCCTTTTATTAGTGCGACAAGTAATCCACCCAACGCCCAACCACCTAATTGGACGGTTTCATTAACAACTGAAATAAAACTATTTGCTTTCAATAATTCAGACTTTTTGACCAATCTGGGAATAATGGCATCTGTAGCCGGCATTGCCCATCCATCAAAGAAAGCTATTAATAAGATACAACAAACAATAAACCATATTCCTAACGATGATTGAAAACTCACCCAAATTGCTAGTATTAATAATATAGTAGTTTTACTTAATTGTGAGCTTACCAAAAGTGATTTCAGTCTATATTTGTTTAATAGTAACGGTGAAATAAAACTACTTATAAATCTTCCAAACGTATTTAAAAAGGGTAACAGTGCCAAATACATTACCGACTCTGTAACTGTATATAAAATAGAGATTAACCCGACTACATAAAACACATCACCTAAATTAGCGAATAATTGGCCTATCCATAAGAAACGAAACGAATTATTTTTCATTATTTCTACCCCTTATTTATCATTTTGATCTTTTATGATAAAAAGGGATTTTTACACTGGACATGCCCCCTATTCTAACATTTAATTATAGAAATATGTTCTAAAATAAATCGAAACTATTTTGAATGAAAATTTAACGTTTTAAGAGTAGAGATAAAAATAATTTGTTTTAAGCCAATTTCGTAGCCGATAACATGATAATTTTTCAATGGTTTCCTTTTTGTTTACCAAGATTATTCTATTATAAATTTATATGTAAAACATTAAGTTTATTTCTAGATTTCTAAAAGCCTACAGAAACACACACTTTTATACTTCTCTATTCAAATGAAGGGAATTCCTGAACCCTATATTCAATTCCAAGTTTATCATACCATTCATTTAAACCGGTCCATAAATTTTCACATAGCTGGTAGAAATATTCTATATTACTTAATTCCCCCTTCATGACACATTTAGCAAGTTCTACATATCCTTTAGGCTTAGATTCCATCTTTATTGATTCCTCAAAAGTTTTTGACCTTGTACTATAATATTTCCTATTAGCTAGACCAATCAATTTTGCAGTTTGCCATGTTAAATCCTTTGCCCCCATAGGGATATAATTAAAATTTCTAGTCAGAAAATTATTTCTTATTTTGGCGATTGTTTCGTAAGGTTCCCAAATCATAAATTCCTTCATGGTTTCCCGAATAGCAGAATCTGAAACTTGTAATGGGAGTTTTTTAATTTCATTAAATAAGTTTTGTGTATCATGAATAGGCATAATATTTATAAAAACACCAGCCTTAATGGCCCAGGAATCATCTACCTCAATTGCTTGCTTAAAAAATTCTTTTTTTTGTTTTGCACTAACTTCTATTTTAAACTTATCATAAATGAATTCGTGACTTTTAATTGATATATCATCTGTTGTGATAACATGCAACTCAATATCAGAATAAGGCATATCACTTTCTAATCCAAGCGAACCATATACACCAATTGCTATTATGTTATCCTGATGTACAATTAATAATCTTTCTTTGATTTCATTTATTATATCGATCTTTTCTTTTCGGGTAGTAGCTACTGGAAAAGATAACATATCCATCTACCTTTCTTTATAAAAAGTTTTAAACAATCGTTAAAATTGCTCATATATTATTACCGGAATTACTAGCAATTGCACTTAACATCACAACACTTAAAAAATATCACCCTGCCTTTTATTTTGTTAATACATAGTAATTAGATTCTTAGATTATCAATTCATACTATCCATTGCAATTCGAATTGGCGATTTATAGTCTGGATACCTAGTTGATCTATGAAAGGGACAGGAAAATTCATTATTAATGTCCTTTATTATACTTTTCATGTAATAAATACGATTACTTGGAAAATAAAAACTTATTTCTCCATTATAATTTTGCGGGATTTTAGCAATATACATTGGTATGTTGTCATCAGGATAAATGTGTTTAAACTTATCAGGATCCTGCACTACCTCCAGCCACTTAATATAACGTTCGATTAGTAGATGAGAAATAGTTCTGTTAAGAATATAATTTATACTGCTGACATTACAATTTAAGAAATTGAAATTGTAATCTCTTGTTATAGGATTTAATATCTCTTCTAAATGTGTCATAAAAGAACCATGAAGAAAGATACTAAAATTTTCATTCATGCATGAAAAGTCGAGATTCTTGGAAATTCTACGTTGATATTCGATTTTCCACAAAGCATCTATTCCCTCACACTCCATTTTCCATAAAATAAATGCATACGCATGAGGACATACATCACCGTTTTGTCTAGCCTTTTTAAATATTTTCACACAATTACTGTGCTCTTTAATAATTTTGCGGAGAATATATCGCGTTATGGCTTTGTAAATAGTTCTTGTTTGTTTATAAATTTCAAAGAAAATACTGTCAGTCTTATGTTTTTCCTTGAAATTAAAGGAATAAAATCGATGAGGGAAAGTCTCCATATAATTGTCTTTTAATTGCTGATAATCATTTTTAATATTAAAGATATTCACCTTAGAAGTAATTTTAATAACTTCATTGTTTAAAGCATCTTCATTAAAAGCATTCGTTATTAATTTTGGTAAGAGTCTGAGATAATCTGAATCTTTAATATCGACATCAAAATATTTTTTATAGTTATCAAAGGGGTAAAATATATGGTACTTATGAACTTTATGTCGGGGTAATCTGAGCCATGAATTTATGACACTGTTTTGAATTTTTAATTGGTCTTTCCAAGATGATACCATTGACCTTATATTTTCTGAATCAAGAAAGCAATAACCACAGCTGCAACGGTAAGCCTCAACTTTACCCTTATTAATAAGGTACTCTGGCATTGGCTGCTTGCAGTGTAAACATATATCTTTTAATTTTTGATTAGGATGAAATGCACAGTAATCAAAAAATTTAATTTGATGAAATATACTATGATATCCCTTACTTAAACAAATTGGACAATATGTTACATTGTCGTAAAAATAATTACTCACAGACTTAATTTTAGGAATTATATGAACCAGTTTATCGACTAATTTATCATGGTACTCCTTCAAATCTATTCCAATAATAGTTTCGGTCCTTTCAGAATCAATACTAGAAAAATAAATAATGCTACGATGACGGCTTCCGGCATTCGAAACGTTTTTTAATTGTTTAACTTTCTCGTTCCCTAATAATTCTAAAACTTCGTTACCATCAATAGCATTAGCCCATCTGAATTTTTCAAGTATTCCCCAAGGTGATTCATAATTTTGAATCCAGTCTGAAGACCATGTAAACTGAAAATCCATAGTTTCACCTTCCTTTGCATACGTCTTTATCCATTTTTAATTAATTTGATATAATTCTGACTGGATATATCCAGTATTTTTAATTGCTTCCTTCCAATGACTTTTTTCGAGAGCAGGTAAATCTAGACCGTTACTTCCATATTTCTTTAAAGCGTATTCAATTGTTAAAGTTATATACTGCATTGGGATTTCTACTTTCTGAGGTAATCCATATTCTCTTCTTAAGTCAACAAATACTTGAAATAAATCATCGGCGGAATCTTGCAACCTATATCCTCTAATAAAAGCGTCAGTAAAGAAGTATTTAGTAAAGGACCAGTTACTATTAGAAGGATATTCACAATAATCATCATAGCCCATTAAACAAATCCTAAGGTCATTTAGCGTCTTAAGACCTTTAAACTGATATTCTTGGCTCATAAAGCGACCCACTATTTGAAACTTTTCACCACTAATAAATGCTGAACGTTGATGAACCAGTTCTTTTTGTCCTACTAAAATGGTAGTTAACGTTATGCCATAATGATCAAATTCATTATATAGGTCCATGAGCCAATCATAATGTATTTCTTCCAATCTTTGAGCATCGTCTATAAAAAAAATAATCTTATTATTACCTGAAGAGTCAGCACGTTCTACTAGAAATCTTAGAAGTCTAGTTCTTTTCATATTAGATTTCCCTTTTATAATGATCGAGTGACCTACAGCACTTAATAAATCTTCAAAGAAAAAGTTTTCATTAGGATTTTTATATTTACGGCAACGAATATGGTAAATGGGCGTGTTAACTCCGAAATCTTGAGGTAAACAATTAATCAAATAAGAGATTGCTCTTGTTTTACCAAGTCTAGGACGGCCATAAATAATAGCACCTGGAATTCTATTTTCAACCCATTGAATAACTGTTTGATACATTCTATCAATTTCATTTGTTGAAATTAAATATTTACCTGTCTCTATTGGATGTGTTCCTTTAGGAATAAAGGGTCTAAGTATGTCATTATTAATTTGATTGGTTTCCAATATTTCTGACATAGTTAACCTCCAACTAGTAAATTATTGTTTTTTTCAGGATTCGAGTATCAGTTTGTATTTCTTCTGTTTCGGTTCCCCTCTGTTGCTTAACCTTAGATAACTCAGAAATATTATCCAAATTACCATCACTTTTGGTTCCTTTTCCATCATTGGACTTTACTTTTTGATAGCGTTCTTCTTTACTTTTTTGCTCTTTTTTAAGGGATGCTAATTTATTTCTATTTGTTTTATTTTTTTGCGCTTCGTTTTCGAGATAGTCTTGATAAGCTTGAATTGGATCGTCAAGTTGAGTGAAATGTATTAGCCTTTTACTTTTTAGTTTATTTATGGCTTTCCTAGTTCTAAGATCATGAGGGGTAATGCCCCATTTACCGGTAGCACTTAGATTCCCTAATTCACTTCCGTCTGCGAAAAATGCCTTTATAACTCTTAAATCATCCGTGTTGATTAGTAAATCAAGTTTTTTGTTGATTAAATGCGGAGAACGGTTTAGGACTTCGTTCGTATATCTTACTCCTTCATAATAAATGAAGGGTCTTCTCCCTTCCTTTTCACTTCCATTTACTCTTCTTGTAGCTTTTAAAGAAAAAAAGGCTATTTCATTACGTTTTTCTTCTGGCAATTGAAGTATTGTCATTCCTCTAGCTACTCTTTGTTCAAAAACCTCTAATGGACTAAGATTATTATTACCTTCATGTGAAGTCGCATTATATTCAGCAATTAAAACATCTGTAAGTTCTTCAAGTTGTTCCGCAGTAATTCTATATTTAATAGCATTTTCTTCTGAATTCTTTCTCTTTGGATCTTTTGGGTTACTTCCAGTTGTAGAAGGTAACCTGTGAAATCCATTTTGCTCCAATGTACGAAAAAAACGTTCGATTATGGGTCTCCGAACCGGAACTGCAACAGGGCCCAAATTAATAGAACAACCAATCAGGTCAACAAGTTTTTCTTTTACATTTTTTGCAATATTTGCTTTTGCGTTGTCATAACAAAACTCATCCCATAATCCGAAACTAGCCTCGTGAATTAAATTTGAAGGGAAATTCGCTCCTTCCGAATAATTTAATCCTTCAATAGTAAGGGATTTCTTTTTCCAAGGAAAAATGGCATTCCTAATGCACATAAGAACATCGTGAGAGGAATATTCCTTATTTAAGCATAGGTGATAGCCTATTATTGCTCTTGTTGCCACATCGACTATTGATAGAATCCATATCCGATTCATTACTTCTACTACCTCATCACCTTCTGGGGTTTTAAAAATTATCGCTATTGAGGTATCAATTCTATGGCCATCAAATTCCACTCTTTCCAGAGGTCTGATTATCATTGGATTGTTTTTGTTTCCGACACCTGTGTTTTTTGCAACCATAGTTGCCTGTTCACCATTTCTTTTCGCAACTTCAACAAAATGGTTTTTTGATAGTGTTTTAACATACCGTTCAAGCGATTTTTTTGCTAATGTTTTTGTATTAAAAGGGTATTCGTTCATTTTAATCCCCAAAGTTCTGCACTCATCGATAAACTTTTTGTGTAGATTTTTCATATTAATGATAGGATCATTTATTTTGTACTTATTACTTTTTCTGTTAAAATAAGAATCTAGAATTATGTCCTTTAGGCTAGGATAAATATCAAGTAATAAACTGAAAGTACCTGTAAAATTATCCGAATCATCCTCTGTATTTATTGGAAATTCACTCCTGTTATATTCCTTTAATCTTTTATAAGGGATTAAAGCCCTATACCCCCTTATTTGTTCAAATTCATCCTTTTCTAAACACCTTCTAACGAATCGGTATATTTCACTTCTATGTATCCCAGCTTGTTGTTCAATATCTGAAATTTTTGCATTTGTTGTCATAAATAAGTCAATGGCTAATTTTCTTGTTAAGAAAATGTTTCTATCTTCATCATCAAGGCTTTCACTTATTACTTGTGGCCAATTTGCAATGTCTAAACAACTCTCTTCTATTTTTAAATCTTCAAAAAGTCTTCTATGCATTGATCCACACCTCAGTATTTTTTCCGTAATGTTGCAAGGCTATATTTGAACAAACCTCGCCTTTGAGTATCATTTTACCCATAGATAGTAAAAACCTATTTGGGGGAATTTGAGTTTCAATAATCAAGGTACTTATCGACATTTTCTTGGGACAATGCTGTCTCAATATCTTCATAATCTGATACCTGTCAATCTCTATTTCTTGCATTTGTTGTTTGTTTCCCTTCATTAGTAACTTTAAATTTGAAAGCAGTAATTGGTTTGCTCGAATATTATCTTCAGTTCTTACGTGGTGTTGATATCCGTGGTCATCACACCAATTTTTTTGTATGGCAATCTGATTTATTACTTTTTCTTTGGAAAGGTCCGAAGAATATTTCACTTCTAAAAACTCTTCCTTTCCGTTTTGATATTTTACCCACATATCTATAATAGACCTCTTTAATTTTCCATCCACAAACCCTTCCATTAATAGCGCTTGTTCACAAAATTCTACAATTTCAGGGTTTGATTCAACCAATAACCAATGCTCATACTCTAAATCACTGAATAAATAAACATCACGTTTTAACTTGGGACTATACGACAGCCATCTATTATTTCCAAACTTTTTGCTTCCATCGGTAATTAATGGTTTATACATATAGACTCCCCTTCCGTGGTTAAAATTTGAAAAATCGGAAAATTGGAAAGTTTAGACTTTCTTGTCTCAAGTATAGGTAGTTTAGACTTTTTTGTCCATTATTAAAGACAAAAAAGTACATACAAAAAATTTGTATATACTAGTAAATCAATATTAAACAATATAAAATTAGTTTAGACTTTCTTGTCCTTTTACA
>NZ_JBPFDQ010000144.1:0-8059 GCF_059415045.1 Ferdinandcohnia sp. SAFN-114
CCCTTGACTATCTAAGTCCCATTGAATTTAAAAAGATACACCCTAAAAAAAGTGTCTAGTTTAGTGTTGACATACCAAGGATTGGGGTTAAGTATTTGTTGCCCAACCCTCTTCATCGAGGTGATGAAGGGGATTGGGGTTAAGTATTTGTTGCCAAACCCTCTTCATCGAGGTGATGAAGAGGATTAGACTGAAGTATTTGTTGCCGAACCCTCTTCATCGAGGTGATGAAAGGGATTGGGGTTAAGTATTTGTTGCCAAACCCTCTTCATCGAGGTGATGAAGGGGATTGGGGTTAAGTATTTGTTGCCAAACCCTCTTCATCGATGTGATGAAGGGGATTGGGGTTAGGTATTTGTTGCCAAACCCTCTTCATCGATGTGATGAAGGGGATTGGGGTTAAGTATTTGTTGCCCAACCCTCTTCATCGAGGTGATGATGAGGATTAGGCTGAAGTATTTGTTGCCCAACCCTCTTCATCCAGGTAATGAATGGGATTGCGCTGAGGTAATTGTTGTTCAATCCTCTTCATCGAGGTGATGAGAGGGATTGGGGTTAAGTATTTGTTGCGAATTCCTTTTCATCAAGTCGATAAAGTCCCCACCGTCCAAGAGCTCGCACCATAAAGTCCTTCATCAAGTCAATGAAGTCCCCACTGCCCAAGAGCTCGCACCGTAAAGTCCTTCATCAAGACGATGGAGTCCCCACCGCCCAAAAGATCACACGGAAAAGTCCTTCATCAAGTCGATGAAGTCCCCACCGCCCAAGAATTCCCACCGTAAAGTCCTTCATCAAGACGATGGAGTCCCACGGCTCAAGAGTTCACAACGTAAAGTCCCTCATCCGGTCTTATGAAGTCCAGAACGCAACGCAAGAGCCGCCGTAAAGTCCTTCATCACCATAGCCACCGTAAAAACCACTACCTATTATTCTTCCCCGCCCGTATTATGAGCCCCGTATTGTTGGTTTGTAGATTGTGTTTTTCCGCTTCGCGCTCTTGTATCAGGACCAGCATTTCCCTTTACACTTGCTGCACTAACCGCGCGTTTAGATGGATTTTTATCAACTTTAGCCATTTGATTCACCTCCAGTTATTAGAATCACCTGAATCTCAACTTTCAATGCGAAATCGAAAGAAAACCAAAAATTGTTTGTTGAATATATTGCGAAAATTAAAATATTGCTTTATATTTAGATATAAAGGAACTCATTCTTTTGGTTGTTCAAAAATCCATTAGCTAAATTTGAATAGGGGATATTTTTTTTGAAGCAAAAATGAATGAGTGTTCATTCAAATGTTCAAAAAGCATAAAAGGAGGAAACTGTGAATGATCCAAAGCATTAAAAGAGCTGCAGTTCTTGGTTCGGGAGTTATGGGATCGGGTATTGCTGCTCACTTAGCTAATCTCGGAATACCTACATTACTATTAGATATTGTTCCTCGTGAACTTTTAGAAGTAGAAAAAAAGAAAGGGTTTACATTTGAGGATAAACAAGTTCGAAATCGTCTGAGTGATTCAGCAGTCCAAAAGTTGTTGAAACAAAAGCCAGCTCCGCTTACTTCTAAAGAAAATATCGCTCTAATCACAACTGGAAACTTTGAAGATGATATGGAAAAGCTTTCGGAAGTTGACTGGATAATTGAAGTGGTTGTTGAAAACCTTGAAATTAAGAAAAAGGTTTTTAGCCTAATCGATAATGTAAGAAAGCCAGGAAGCATTGTGAGTTCAAATACATCTGGTATTTCGGTTGAGGCTATGGCTGAAGGACGTTCAGAAGATTTTCAGAAACACTTTTTAGGAACACACTTCTTCAACCCACCTCGTTATTTAAAATTGCTTGAAGTGATTCCAACAAAAAACACAAGCCCAGAAGTACTTTCTTTTATGAAAACATTTGGAGAGGATGTACTTGGAAAAGGTGTCGTTGAAGCAAAGGATACACCAAACTTCATCGCAAACAGGATTGGAACATATGGGTTGCTTGTTACCGTTCGTGAAATGCTAAAAGGCGGATATAGCATAGGAGAAGTAGACTCAGTTACAGGTCCAATGATTGGACGTCCGAAGAGCGCAACATTCCGTACTCTCGATGTTGTTGGGCTAGATACATTTATACACGTAGCCAATAATGTTTATGAACAAGTTGAGGGAGCAGAAAAAGAAGTTTTCGATGTTCCTGACTTTATGAAAGTCATGTTGAAAAAAGGATGGTTGGGAAGTAAATCAGGGCAAGGTTTCTTCCTGAAAAAAGGTAAGGAGATTTTAGAATTAAACCCTGAAACTCTCCAATACCAAGAGAGAAAAAAGCTACAAACTCCAGTTACTGCTTCCATAAAGCAAGTGAAAGGAACAGCTAATAAGTTAAAGACACTATTATACGCAGAGGATCGTGCCGGAAAGCTTTTATGGAATATTACCAGCCCAGCACTTATCTATTCAGCCGCTCTTTTAGGTGAAATTGCAGATGATATCGTTGCTATTGATGAGGCAATGAAGTGGGGCTTCGGTTGGCAATTAGGTCCATTTGAAACGTGGGATGCAATCGGCCTTGAAAAATCTGTGAAGAAGATGGAAGCAGAAGGTGCCCAAGTGCCAGAGTGGATTAAAGAAATGATAGCAAACGGACATACTTCGTTCTATAAAAAAGAAAATAGCTCTGTTTCTTATTACCATAACGGAGAATACAAAGCAGTTAAGGTAAATCCAAAGAATATAAATATCAAGACATTAAAAGAAACAAATGGCGTCATTAAGAAAAATAGTGGTGCTAGTTTAATAGATTTAGGAGATGATGTAGCACTTCTGGAATTCACATCACCAAATAATGCAATTGGATTCGATATTATTCAGATGATCAATCACTCGATTGATGAAGTGGCAAAAAACTATAAAGGCTTAGTGATTGGTAACCAGGCGAAAAATTTCTGTGTCGGTGCTAACCTAGCGATGATCTTAATGGAAGCCCAGGATGACAATTTTTATGATATCGAACTTGTTGTTCGTCAGTTCCAACAAGCGATGATGAATATTAAATATAGTGAAAAACCAGTGGTCGTAGCACCATTTGGCATGACACTTGGTGGAGGAGCAGAAATCTGTTTACCTGCTGCCAAGGTTCAAGCTTCAAGTGAAACCTATATGGGGCTAGTAGAGGTTGGTGTAGGTGTAATCCCTGGCGGTGGTGGAAATAAAGAACTTTACCTTAACCATCTTCAAGGAATGCCATCAGGAGTAGAGGTAAATCTCCAAAATGTCGCAAACAAAGTTTTCGAAACAATAGCAATGGCGAAGGTTTCAACATCAGCCGATGAAGCACGTACAAATAACTTCTTAACAAAAGAAGACGGCATAAGCTTCAATGGAGATCATCTCATCCATGATGCGAAAAAATCAGTGTTAGCATTATCTGAACAAGGGTACAAAGCTCCAGTACGTAAGAAGGTACCGGTTGTTGGTGAGTCAGGATACGCAACCTTGTTATTAGGTGCACAAGCAATGAAATACTCTGGTTACATTTCAGACCATGACTTTAAGATCGCGAAAAAACTTGCTTGGGTACTTGCAGGTGGAAATGTTCCATATGGTACTAAGGTAGATGAACAATACTTATTAGACCTTGAACGTGAAGCATTCCTTAGCCTTGTCGGTGAGCCAAAGACGCAAGCTAGAATGCAACACATGCTTGTAAAAGGAAAACCATTACGTAACTAATAAGCATAGATAAAAGGTAAAAGGGAGGATGAAAAGATCCGAGAAGGTCGAGGAACGATAGCGCCGAGGACCGGAGCGTATGGATTGATACGTGAGGACCGTAGGGGCAGAGTGACGAAGAGATTCGACAGAGATTTTTATCCGTACTTTTACCTTCCTTAAAAAGTTAGGAGGGAATGTGTTGAGAGAAGCAGTCATCGTAGCGGGTGCGAGAACCCCTGTTGGAAAAGCGAAAAAAGGTACACTAGCAAATGTAAGACCAGATGATTTAGGAGCTCTAGTAGTTAAAGAAACATTAAAACGAGCGGGTAATTATGAAGGGAATATTGATGATTTAATCATCGGATGTGCAATGCCTGAGGCAGAACAGGGCTTAAATATGGCAAGAAATATAGGGGCATTGGCAGGATTGTCACATACAGTTCCGGCAATTACGATTAATCGTTATTGTTCATCTGGACTTCAATCTATTGCCTATGCAGCAGAAAAAATTATGATAGGACATTCTGATACCGCAATTGCTGGTGGAGCAGAATCTATGAGTCTAGTACCAATGATGGGCCATGTTGTCCGTCCAAATGCGAGGCTTGCAGAAACAGCACCTGAATACTATATGGGAATGGGCCATACAGCAGAGCAGGTCGCTGTAAAATACGGTGTAAGTCGTGAAGATCAAGATGCTTTTGCTGTAAGAAGTCATCAAAAGGCAGCTGCAGCTATTAAAGCTGGTAAGTTTGTGGATGAGATAGTTCCAGTAGACGTACCTCTTCGACATGTGGATGTAAATAATAAATTAGTAGAAAAACATATCCTTTTTTCTCAAGATGAAGGTGTCCGAGAAGATACGAATCTTGAAGTGCTTGCAAAACTAAGACCAGCTTTCTCAGTGACAGGTTCAGTAACAGCAGGAAATGCTTCACAAACAAGCGATGGTGCAGCTGCTGTAATGGTAATGGATCGTGAAAAAGCAACGAGCCTTGGCCTGACTCCATTCGTGAAGTTTAGATCGTTTGCCGTTGCTGGAGTTCCACCAGAAGTTATGGGTATTGGTCCAGTTGCAGCGATTCCTAAAGCACTCAAAAATGCAGGTCTTGAGCTCTCAGATATAGGGTTATTTGAGTTAAACGAAGCATTCGCGTCTCAATCTCTTCAAGTTATTCGTGAATTAGGACTTGATGAAGATAAAGTAAACGTAAATGGTGGCGCAATTGCACTCGGACACCCACTTGGATGTACTGGAGCAAAATTAACTCTTACATTGATGCATGAAATGAAGCGACGTAATGTACAGTTTGGTGTTGTAACAATGTGTATCGGTGGCGGTATGGGAGCTGCCGGAGTGTTTGAATTACTAGCTTAAAAAGTAAGGCTAACAAAGAGTTAGCCTCTGAATAAAACTTTTAGGGGGAAACCAAATGTCAAATGCAACTGATAAAGTCGTTTTAGGTGGGGGCTTTTTGATCGAAGATTTAGAAGCGGACCGTGTCTTCACACCAGAAGATTATACAGATGAACATAAAATGATCGCAAAAACTACAGAAGACTATATTGCAAACGAAGTTTTGCCACAGGTTGAGTATCTTGAAAACCATGAATTTGATCGCTCAGTAAAATTATTGAAAAGCGCAGGGGACCTTGGTCTTTTAGGTGTAGACGTACCAGAAGAGTATGGTGGATTAGGTCTAGACAAAGTAAGCTCTGCTTTAATTGCTGAAAAAATGGCAAGAGCAGGCGGATTTTCTATTTCACATGGAGCACATGTTGGAATTGGTTCACTTCCAATTGTTCTTTTTGGTAATGAAGAGCAAAAACAAAAATACCTTCCAAAATTAGCTACGGGTGAGCTACTAGCAGCGTATGCGTTAACAGAACCTGGTTCAGGTTCCGACGCTCTAGGTGCAAAGACGACTGCAAAATTAAATGCAGAAGGGACGCACTATGTATTAAATGGTGAAAAGCAATGGATTACAAATGCAGGCTTTGCGGATGTATTTGTTGTCTATGCCAAAATTGATGGCGATAAATTCTCGGCATTTATAGTTGAGCGTGAGTTTCCTGGTGTTTCAACAGGTGCTGAAGAAAAGAAAATGGGAATCAAAAGTTCCTCAACTCGTACACTAATTCTCGAAGATGCACTGGTACCAGTCGAAAACCTTTTAGGTGAAGTCGGTCGTGGTCACGTAATTGCATTTAATATTTTAAATATCGGTCGTTATAAGCTAGGTGTAGGTGCGGTTGGCGGTGCGAAGAGTGCATTCGAACTAGCTGTAAAATATGCAAACCAACGTCAACAATTTAAAACGCCAATTTCAAAGTTTGGCCTTATCCAAGAAAAATTAGCGAATATGGCGTCAAAGATATATGCGGCTGAATCTAGCGTGTATCGTACAGTTGGTTATTTTGAAGACCGTATGGGCCAATTATCCGAAGAAGAAGTAAAGAATGGTAAAGAAGTTGCAAAATCAATTGCTGAATATGCAATTGAGTGCTCAATTAATAAATTCTTCAACACTGAAGTGTTAGACTATGTCGTTGATGAAGGTGTTCAAATCCATGGTGGCTATGGATTTATGCAGGAGTACGAAATCGAAAGAGCATACCGTGATTCTCGAATTAACCGTATTTTTGAAGGAACAAATGAAATCAACCGTCTACTTGTTCCTGGAACATTCCTACGTAAGGCATTAAAAGGGGAATTGCCTTTACTTGAAAAAGCTACACAGCTACAAGAGGAGCTAATGATGCTGATGCCTGAAGAGGTGGGCGAGGGCGTTCTAGAACAAGAGAAATTTCTAGTTCGCAATGCGAAGAAGATTGGCCTTATGATAGCTGGGCTTGCAGCACAAAAATTTGGTCCTAAACTTGAGAAAGAACAAGAGATTCTTGCAAATATTGCCGACATTGCTGCAAATATTTATGCGATGGAATCTGTCGTTCTTCGTACAGAAAAAGCAATCAAAAAATCAGGTGAAGATAAAAATCAACAAAAGATCCTTTATACTCAAGTATTTGTTCAAGAAGCATTTAATGAAATTGAAGCTCATGCTAAAGAAACACTTGTTGCAACAGAAGAAGGTGATGTTTTACGGATGATGACATCTGCACTCCGTAAATTAACTCGTCATACCCCTGTAAATGTAATTGCGAAAAAACGCGAAATTGCGGCAACACTTATCGAGGCTGAAAAATACACTGTGTAATTCCCAACTTGAACGGCTAGAAAAAGCTCCTATAATAGGGGCTTTTTTTCTTGAAGTAAGAGGGTTTTTTCTTTTTTTAGCAGGATAAACGAGAAATGAGTCGAAATTATTCTTGGGAATCTAGAGAATCGTTGTTATTTCAAAATTTTATATGTTAAAATATTTGGGGAGTATGTTGTAGGGGTGGTGAGAATATGGCTTTAACATTTTACTGGTATCCAAAATGTGGAACCTGTCGAAAAGCGAAAAAATGGCTTGAAGAACATCAGGTTACCTTTGAGGACATACATATTGTGGAGAATCCCCCATCAAAAGAGCAATTAAAAGAAATGTACCAAAAAAGTGGATTGGAATTAAAGAAATTCTTCAATACAAGTGGTCAAAAATACCGTGAACTTGGATTGAAGGACAAAATTGGTACAGCCTCCGAGGATGAATTGTTAGAACTTTTAGCCTCTGATGGAATGCTAATTAAGCGCCCACTCACTAGCGATGGTAAGAAGGTAACTGTTGGTTTTAATGAGGCTCAGTTTGAAAGCACTTGGGCAAAATAAATCGGATGAAAGACCTTAATAAGGACTTTTACATAATCCATTTTATTGAGACTATTCATCAAAATGGACACTAATTATTTCATAATATCGAATTAATGGAGGGTACAAGATGAGCACGCCAAAAGAATTACGTTATTCTGAAGAACACGAATGGGTGAAAGTCGAAGGGGAAAAAGTACGCATTGGGATTACTGATTTTGCACAATCTGAGTTAGGTGATATCGTATTCGTTGAACTACCAGAGGTAGGCGATGAAATACAAGCAGATGAGCCTTTCGGTAGTGTTGAATCTGTTAAAACGGTTTCTGAACTTTATGCGCCTATCAGCGGTAAAGTTGTAGAAATAAATGAAGACCTTGACGACAGCCCAGAATTCGTAAACGAATCTCCATATGAAAAAGCTTGGATGATCGTAATTGAGCCTGCAAATGCTGGTGATATTGAAAATCTAATGACAGCTGAACAATATGAAGAAATGATAAAAGAAGACTAAGATTTCTATAAAAAGAGCCGAAAACTGAACTGACCTAGCCAAATGAGACATATATAAAACACCTATCCATATTAAATTTAACACTTTTTCATTAATTTG
>NZ_JBPFDQ010000145.1:0-7981 GCF_059415045.1 Ferdinandcohnia sp. SAFN-114
AATATTATGCAGAAAATTCGTCAAAAGTGTACATATTTAAACAATCACTTTTGTACATTCTTAGGTTAGCATTTATATATATATGTAGTTTCCAGCTTATGATGTGGCTGTCGTTCTATTCTATTTAATGCTTGAGTAAACTGCTGAAAATGTACAGAAATCAACCGATAAAATTCTACTCGGCTTGGATTTCTATCCAGCTTTAGGCTTGCACCCAAATATGTCTTTCTAATAAAATTGAATGCTAAATTATAGATTTCATCGTTTACTTCTTCTAACAACTGCTTGTAATCATTTCGATAATCCAGTTTAGCTGGGAATATTTCCAAAGTTAGTTCTAAAAGCACATGACCTTCCTGACGAATTTGTAACGTTGAATAACCTACTTCATTTTGAAAATGTAGATTCCCCATTAAAAGATAACCTTCTGGTAAATCAACTTCTGTTATTGCTTGTCGGAACAACGGATATTCATGATAAAATTCCAATTGACTTTTATTTTTGGGATATATAATTACCTGATAAACACCATTCTCAAAAAATATAGGTCTTACATTTATGTTATTTGTTAGTTTTTCTAGATTAACATCATAAATTAAAACAGAATTAACATTATCACCGGAATAGGAGAACTCCATCAAATCATGAATATGCATCTTTCTGTACTGAATCAGTCCCTCATATTGATAATGAAACGGCTTACCTTTAATAACTAAATAGAACTCCTTCGTGTCGACTTTTACTAATACAATATCATTACGAGATCCAGAAGGAAGTGAAGCCATCCTCTTGCAACCTCCTAATCATCTCTAGTATTTTCTCAGCACTTTTCGGATATTTGGCTTCCTTTATCTCCAATTGGTAGTCATCTTGATACGTATAAACCCTGCCAGTACAATACAGATACAAATCGCTCAGCATCTTATTCGTACGTTGGTCACTACCATTTAACCTCGGGAGAATTTTTTGAAGGATACAATTATCAAATGCATAGTCATGATCCATTAAATTTTGAGCCTTGTTATAGTATAAATAGAAAGTAATCTCATCGCGAATACGGTAACCGAAATGGGTTAAGGTTGGTTGCAAGATTTTATTTATACTCTCTAATTCATATGTTATTTCTTTTACAAAATCTTCATTACCTACATATAAATCTTTCAAATGAAGATAATTCGATTGAAATAGACTATTCGGCACTTCTATTGGTTCTATAACATGTGAATCATCAAGGAATGATAAATTAGCAAGTTCAACTCGATTAAACTCAATGGTCATCGCACGATCTAGCACTTTCTTGCTAAAAGGATGTGTTGTTTCATCCATATTGACTGTTCCAAGAATATAAAGATTTGTTGGAAGTCTCGTATCTCTCCCAGCAGTTTGTTCCGGAATAAGGATGGTTGTAATCATCTTACCGTCCTTCCATTTTCGACTCTCCATTACACTTAGGATGTCGCTAAAATAGTGTTCGACCCTAGCTAGATTCATCTCATCCAGTAAAACAAAATAAGGTTTCTCAGGATTTTTTTCTGCATTTTCTATTACTTTGGTGAGTGGACCTGGTCTAAATTCACCCTTTATATCTACATAACCTAATAAGTCAGAACCATCGTTCCAATCAGGGCGAATCGGTATCAAAGTAAATTGGCCATTTTCTTCAGTTGCCCCAACACTTTCAGCTAACCATTGAACAATTTTCGTTTTCCCTGTCCCCGATATACCTGATAGGATAATAAAGGGTTTTGTTTTAATAGCTAAAAATAAGTTGTTAATTTCTTCTTTTGAATAAGTAAAACCTTTTGATTTTATGTATGAGAAAATATGATTAACAACTTCATTTGGCGTTACCAATGGATATTGTTTTTCTATAACTTTATTTGGATAAATTTCATTTAGTAATTTCCGGATAAACGTAAAACCAGTCGAAGTTATTTCAAAAATAGTAGATGAGCTCATAACAGGACTTCCTTTTAACCCTATATCTTTCATAAAATTTGGTCCTTTATACATTATAGGTATATCCAAAGCCTGCTGCCAATTAACACCCACTCGTTGTTTCCAGTGTGCACCAGTTGCATGAATGAATTTACTTGGATCATTTTCCTCATAAAATTGTTTTGTCACCTTACCATATCCCAAAAATCCTTTGTTACCAGAATACGCAACAATATAATCTCCAACCGATATTTTTTTAATTAAATTAATATGCTTTGTTACAGACGATGTGTGTTCTCTTCCGTATTCATATTGCATAGCCGCTACATCCATATGTTTAGAACTTTTCCACACTTTGGGTTCCGATGCGTAGTATACATTGAAAAGCCAGTATTTCGGGTTAAGATTACCGACTGTATATGCAGAATGAGAATCAATTGACTTGATTCCTTTTAATGCTTGATATTTTCCAGAGTTAATCCATTCAATCCAAGGTTTTGGAGCATTTTTAGTAAAAGGGGTTCCATTGTGCAAGTCCTCAATCCATAATCTGCTAATATATTGAATATCCAGTATAGTAAAGATAGCTTGGTAATTCTTAATTTCTCCTTCTTCTTTTTCATGGGTAATCACCGTTAATATCTCACTGTTATGTAAGTCGGGTGCTCCTGGTACTGCAAGACCCCGAAAAACAACATCTCTCCCTTTTTTTCCTTTTACGAACACAAAGAAGGGTGGTATATTTTTACGATTACCTTTTGCTAATTCTTCATAAGAATTATGAAGAATTAGATTACCCTTTTGTGCTGTTTTATGAATATCTCGTCCAGGTACTCTGTTGTCTCCATAAAAGTAAAATCTTCCTGTTTCTGTATCAATGCGGTCTGGCCATTCTTCGTGTGATAGGTCTGAATAAAGAATACACAATTTTGTATCGATACCATTTCGAGTACCTACAGATCTAAAGCCACCTTGGTTTCCACACCCCATTAGCTTTGATAAAGGATCGTCACCTGTATTTCCTTTAGTACCTCCCTCATAGGTTGTATCTATTTTTAAGTCAGCTTCGGAAAGTTCGTTAAATGCTATAATATCAGTTCTAGTCATTTTCTAATACGTCACCTCTTTGTTTTCTAATTTGTATGATAATAATCATTATTAACTTCTTTAAATCTTTTAACTCTAATACTGTTTGTGTAATCTTGTCTTATCAAAAAAAAGCATAAATTAATATGCTTTCTTTATCTGCTATTCTAGTAAAGTTACCAAATTCCCCTATATATTCCCCTTGCCGATAAATATTGAGTGAATAGTATCAGCAATTTAAATCTATGAAATTCCTTGTAAAATACAATGCAGTTCAAAAAGGAAGGACAATTTTCCATCCCTCCTACTTTACTTACAACTCAAATAACTTTAAAATGTCATCAATATCATCAGACGGTTCTGGAGTTAACACATCTCCTTCAATTGCTTCTAACATTCTCTCTTCTTTTTCTTTTAGTCGCACATAAATCTTTTCATCAATCGTATTTCGCGATTGGTCGTTTTCACTTTCTAACATAAAGTAGTAATATTGCGTATATTGTCCTTCTGGTAATCCCAATCGATGTATACGATCTCTTGACTGAAGCATATGTGTAAGATTGAAGGAATACTCCAGATATATGGCATCATGACAAGTTTTATGAAGTGAAACTGATTCTGCTAAAGTGTGTGGATTGGTAATAAGCACTTCAATTTCATTTCTTTTAAAACTTTCAATTATAGTGTCGCGTTCCTTCTGAGGTGTGCTGCCATAAATAACAGCTGCTCTGATACCTTTTGCAGTAAGTTTCCGATATACCTTATCAATCGTATTTACAAACATACACCAAATAATCGTTTGTTTGTTTTCTCTATGTAATTGTTCTGTAAGAAGTAAAGCCTGATGGAACTTAGTCGACTCAGAAACTCTCCGGATAATATTTACTTCATCCTCGCTAAACGATACTGTGTCCGTTTGTAATTCCTCATTCCATTCTTCATCATATTCTTCACCGTACATTTCGATAAAGTCTATTGTCTTTAATAACAGTTCTGGATTAGTTGATGCTTGGATAAGGCGTATATATAGATGGAATGGTGAATTTCCATATTTTCTATATAGCAAATCAATAATTTCTTGCTCCTCATCGTTCATCGGGCACTTGATAATCATATCTTCATTTGCTTTTGGTACCTCAAGTTGTTTCTTATTTGTTCTCCAAAAGAAAGGATAGAGCTTTTCATTAATTTCCTTTACTTCAGTAGGTCCTGGATCCTTAAGTTCTCCCATTTGAAAGTTAAAGAACATTTTATATTCTTCCATATAAAGGATGTTTAAAAAATTATAAATATCCTGATATGAATTAGGAATGGGTGTACCTGTTAATACAAATTTATAGATTGGTTTTTCAGCAATACGTTTAGCAACCTGTGCACGTACACTCTGAACTCCCTTAATTTTGTGCACCTCATCAAAAACAAGTATCGTCTTCCCATCAATAATGTCACTCAAAGCAGATTCATATTTACCCAACGATTCATAATTGACAAGGATTAAATTCTTATTTGATCCATTAAGGCGGAGCTGTACTTCCGCTCCCTCCTCATCATGGATATCTAGTACACGAAGTTCCTTTTTTTTCCCGAAGTTCTCCTTAAATTCTAATTTCCAAGAAAGGAACGAATTTTTTGGCCCAATCACGACAAGTTTATTTGCTTTATTGACTTCTAATGAATTAAGATAAGCAAAAGCACCATATACCATTGATGTTTTTCCTGCCCCTGGTACAGAGAAATTAGCTGCTTTTTGCATTTGAGTCATATAGAAACCACTCCACATTTGCTGATCTCTTAATGTCCTCTCCAATTCCTTAGTCACTATTGTTTGGAACTTTTTATAATCAGTAATTACTCGCGAATCTTGATTTTTTATTAACAATCCGTATTGTGAGCGCTCTTCAATCCAATATGAATGCTGATCAATATACTCCAATAGCTTTTGGCTTACTACAAAATTGAATTTCTTTTTGTTTGCATACTTCTCAAGAATTTTAATCACTTTTTGCATATCAATGTAAGTTAAGTCTGAACGCAAATTAGGATAAACATCTTCATAATAGGGTTTTAATTTTCTTGCTAAGGCAAAGTCATCAGGATTAATCCGATAAGATTCCAAGTTATCTTGAAGGATTAATTGTTTATCCTCAATGGTTAAAATTAAAGCGTCTTTTGTTAACATATCGGCATCCACAATAATCCTCCCCTTGTCGTACGTCATAATTTTTTTCTTTACGACTTCATTTATTTCTTTAATAAAGATATTTTTGTGTTGTGCTTTATCATGCCATAACAAATCAAACTCTTGTTGCGCCTTTACTAACTTTTGTATATCAAATTCTGAGGCCAACCAAGATGCTGTAATATCAAACCCCTCATAATTATGAGATATTGCTGCATATGTCTCATTATTTGAACCAGTAAAGTATATTACGTTTCCTTCCACATCCGTGCATAGTCCGAATTTCGAATGAAATAACCCATTTTTTTTGAATCCAATTTTAATATCAACTATTCCTGTTGCGATTAAATGGGCTAAATTTAAAAAGTTTACCTCTTCTTTTATGGTCAGAGGTTCTTCTAACTTCGCTAATAATTCATCCTTTATACTGCTCCTAAGCGTATAACCTTGCTTAATCAGATCAAAGTCTTCTTCACTAATGTCTTGTGAAATAATTAAACGGAATTGACCACCATTCCTCATTAAGCCACTAAGACCCTTGGCATAAGAAGCTAGAGCCTTAGAACTGAAGTACCCACTTACTCGGTCATACTGAACGGAACTAGATAGTACAGGGTTATAAAATGCTTCGACAGTATCGCCATCTGTTGTGTAGTAGCTCGGTTTTAATGCTATTTGTTTAAACATTAACCTTATCCTTTAGCAGATTCACAGTTGATTGAATTTTTTCGAGTAATTCTTTGAATTCCTCTTTATTGTCTTCTCCCATTCTAGATACCGCTGTTGTATCAATAGAATCCATTGCTTGAAATGAACGATCCAGTAGATCTACCGGCTTATTTCTAGCTGCATCAATACGGTTTACTTCAATCTTCTTTTCAATAATTTGATTACTCTCCTGTTTCAATTCCTTTTTCGCACCAATTTTTTCATTAATTGTTGTGATGTCAACAACTTTCTCTTCGTGTAATGTTTCGTATACTTCTTCAACAACATCCTCGAATTCATCAAGGAAGTCCTCCGCATTTTTGGTATTAATAATATCTCTACCGATTTCACGAATGTATCTTGTTAAGTCACCTTTATTGGATGTTACTATGGAAGCAAATAAAGCGTTCTTCACATCCTCCTTCTGATCTTCGCCCGTACGGTTCAAAATGACCATAACTTCTTGCAAGGGACCATCTAAATTTAAATCTCGTGCAATGTAATACTTTCCTTCTGCATTGATAAACTGAAGAAATTCAACCATTAACACAGCCTTGTCTCTTAGCTTCTCAACTTCTTTTTCCTTTCTGTTCGTTGAATGAGCATATTCTTTTATGGTAAAGGTTTCTTTTTCAACCAAGTCTCTATAGACATCAACTAAATTATCAATTGGATTATAGTCAACAGGTCTTTCCTCACCGTGTTGCAAATTCAACTCCAAACGTTTTATATCTTTTGGAGATATTCCTTTTTCAGTATTCAAAATAACAGCTTCAAAATAATAATCCTTTCCTTCTTCCGCATGCAGTTCACGGAGGCAAGTAAAGCGACGATTACCATCAATGATTCGGCCATTTTGTAAGACCACACCTGGTAAACGTTGTCCAAATAATTTAATATTGTTTTTTGTTTTATTTAAGGCATTTTTATTTGAATCTACAATAAACGCATGTACAATTTTGTTATATTCCTCTTTATTTTCTATGTCTAGCGGACCTTGCTCATCCTCATACTTGCTTATATATGTAGCAATTCGTCCGTTTTGTTCATTGTAAAATAAATATTCTAAAGGGACTCGATATACCTCATAGTTATCTGTTTTCCCTTTAATGGTCAATTTTCTAGTTCCTGAAGTTTTTGTTATATCCTTACCAATTAGTTCAATTAAATTTAGATCTCCCATTATTCATAAACCTCCTCAAAGTAATCCTCTTTGTCTATATAAAATTTATATAACTCCTCTGAATAGAAAACATCCATTTGTCTGAGTAAAAAAATGGCTTTGGATGATTCTAAGATGACATTATAGCTTTGCTCTATTTGATCAATTAAATCTTCTAGTTTAATCACGCGTTTTGTCGACACATACTTATAGAGAAAATCGCGCAGCGAAACCGCTGAATTAGTTTTCCTAAAGATATACGTATTTGATACTTGAGTTCCTCTAAATTCTTCAAATGCAAAGATTAACCGTTCGTAGAATATGTCTGAAAAGCCCAAGCTATCTAAATAATGTTCAAACCCTTCTTCCCTTACCGTATATAGTGTGAAGAACCTGTCATCTTCCTCAATAAAATTCAATAATGAGTGCTTATAATCCAAAATTACATCTAGTGTTATTCCAGCCTCTTTCAACTTCTTAAAAGTGATATATACGTCCTTCTCAATTGTAAAAATCTCAAAGGTTTTCTCTAAATTATAGAGTACAGCTTTAAAGGATTGTGTCTTATAAACATCTAAATGTTCGTTGGTAAAGTAATCCTCTGACAAAATAGTGGTACGGAAGTATTCATCAATACTATTATAAGTACTACTAAGCACAAAATTACTTTTTATTTGATAGTTTACTTTGGATAAATTCATATTATTGATGAATCTTTCATCAAAGTCCTCTCTAATCGACTTTCCTACCTTTTTCAATTCTTCTACTGTATATATTGGATTTGTGAGTACACTCTTTAATTGTTGATATTCCTCTTCCGTCATTTCAATATATGATGCTAGACTAAAAAGTAGACACAGATTGTTATAATAAATATATCAACTATAACGAGGTGTGTCTGTATGGCA
>NZ_JBPFDQ010000146.1:0-7956 GCF_059415045.1 Ferdinandcohnia sp. SAFN-114
AAATTAATGAAAAAGTGTTAAATTTAATATGGATAGGTGTTTTATATATGTCTCATTTGGCTAGGTCAGTTCACAGACCTTTTCTGGGGGATGTTTTTAACATTAAGAATTCCTTCCTAATGTCAAATTTGGCATAAGCCAATACTTATATATCCGTATAATGGGAGGGATATTGTAAGCTACTAAATTTACAATATAATAATATAAACACTGTGTCAATGGTGAAAAATAGTAAAAATAAATGTTCAAAAGAAGGATGAAAAGGACCGCGTCGACAACGCCACGGCCTCATGTCTTGTCAACACTAGCACATCATGTGGGTGTCGAAATTTCAAGGCGGTGCGAGCTCCCGAGTACCGGAGCGAGGCAACTGCTTGAGTTAACTTCCTTGCAGCCTTGCGCTGAGGAATGTACATCTTGAATAATCTAGTAGACGCAAGCGCATAACCAGGTTATTCACAATGTACTTGGAGCAGTTTACCCAGAAATTCAATGTGTCATTTTCGGACGACTTTTTGAACATCCTCTAAAAGGTGAGCATATGCTAGACATATTAAAAGATGCCATTCAATCATCTTTAAACAAACAGATTACATATGAACAGTATATGAATACTGTGTTATATCATGAAAATAAAGGCTATTACAAGAAAGACCAAGTAAAGGTTGGGAAAAAAGGGGATTTCATCACGAGCAGTAATATCTCCAATGTTTTTGGCAAACTGTTTGCAACCCTCTTTCATAAGCTTATTGCTCTCGAAAAAATTCCACCATATATCTGTGAAATAGGTGGTGGAAATGGTAGATTTGCAAAGGCTGTTCTTGACGAATTACAAGATTCTTTTATTGAAACCTATCAAAAAATAACCTATATAATGATAGAAACAAGTCCGTACCATCAACGTTTGCAGCGAGATATTCTACCTGTAGACAAAAAAGTGATTCAGTATCAGAGTCTTGATGAAGCAAAAAGAGATTTCCCAGTTTTTCATGGAATAGTGTTTTCAAATGAATTATTTGATGCTTTTCCGGTGAGAGTGATTGAGAAAAAAGATAATACTATTTATGAGGTGAAGATCACTCTTACAGAGGAAGAGCAATTAACCGAAATTCTTGTACCACTTACGGATGAACAAATTAATAAATACTTAGATGCTAACAAAATCGTACTGACGAATGGACAAAGATTTGAAATTCCACTTCAAATGCTTTCCTACTTAGAAGAACTAACTAGTTTTCTAGGGAATGCTATTGTTTTTACGGTTGATTATGGGTATACGAATGCTGAATGGAAAGAAACAGCGAGAATAAGGGGGAGTCTTAGGGGGTACTACAATCATCAATTAATACATAACCCACTTTTGCACCCAGGGGAAATGGATTTAACAACCCATATTCATTTTGACACGCTTGTTACATATAGTTCTAAGCTAGGACTTGAATTCGTGAAGAAATGTAGACAGGATGAATTTTTATTAGAGGCGGGGATTCTTACGTTTTTACAGGATAATTTTGACCCTAATCCCTTTTCAGAAAAAAGTAAACAAAACAGAGCGATTCGTTCTCTTATAATGGATAGTGGAATGAGTGCAGCCTTTCATGTTCTCATACAGCAAAAAAATGTAAAAGTATCTTGGGAAAATATCTTCCAAGGAAAATAAAAAAGCGATGTCTCCATCGCTTTTTTTTAGTGACCTCCACCAAGTGGCATCATAAATGTGGTGTAGTAAGAGAAGGCACAGAAGAAAACAGTTAAATATGCACCAAACACGTAAATGTACATTCTTTCAGACAATTTTAAATAGCTTAAAAGGACGAAAAATCCGGTTTGTGCAAAGAAAATTAGTGCTAGAACATCCATACTACCAACGTAGAACATTACTGCAAATATACCTGTCCAAAAACCTAAAACTCGGTACATACGTTCCATATGTATATTTCCCCCCCTTAGACATGATTTAACATCACTTTTATTATTATAATGTAACGATTGCACAAATGTAAACATCACTTTGCGACAATTGCGTGATAACTGCAGGAATTACAACCAAGAATGATATTTTCGGACTCCTCCAGTACCACGTCTTCAAAGAGTAAATCAAACATTCCTCTTAGAAATGCATGATGCATTCCACAAACGGCTTCAAAGTTTTCTTGAGCAATTTCTCTGAATGGACAATTATTAATCTTTAAAAAGATTTTTGTCTTATCTTTATTATGGTCTAAATCTGGATAAAAACCCGCAACTGTGGATGCCTTTTTTAAAATATCGAGCTTTTGATCAAAGGTAAGCTCATGGATTGAAACTGGGATTTGATGGTTCACTAGTTCCTCTCCGAACCTTCTGCCTGTTAGTTCAAGTGCTTGTTTTCCCACGTCCCCAAGTGTAGCCATCGTTTCTATGGCAATTTTTGAAAGCAGTTGATAATCCCGAAACGGGAAATTAATTTGAATGTGATCATCCGATAGTCGATAAAGACGACTAGGTCTGCCACCTTTTCCAGTTTTCTTTGCTTCTGAAACAAGCATATTGACATCTTCAAGCTTTGTTAGATGAAGCCTTGCTACATTCGGATGAATTTCAAATTCTTCTGCAATTTCTTGAACGGTAACATCTTTATTTTGTTTAATAATATATTGGTAAATATAATAACGGGTTGGATCTGCTAAAACGTTTGTTATTTTCAGTGTTTGTTCCACCGTCTTCACTCCTTGCGACCCTAATGATATCCCAATTATAGTACAGTTAAATACCATCAATAAGTGATTTATATCACTTGTAGGTAAAAGTTCATAAATAATCGAACATATTTTTCAAGTGAATTGGCATAACTCGCAGGTACCGGACATACAATGTATTGATTCCTCCTAATAATAGATTCAAATTTCCACCAAAATACAACCCTAATGGCAGGGGTTGTATTTTTATTTTTTTTTGAAGTCCTCATGTTCAAATAAAGTTCACAAATATTTTTTTATAAAAAGAAGGAGTTTGTAGATATTTGTTGAAATATGTTACCTGCAAGAGAAAAAATAAAAATAAGAGTTCGAAAAGGAGTGAATTATTTGAGTGAAATCGAACAGCTTGGTGACCTATTGATCGAGGATGCTTGGTCAATGAATGTATCAGACATCCATTTTGTTCCGAAAATCAATGATGCCGTTGTCCAATACAGACTCGATAGTGAATTGTTCAATAAGCAAACGATTCCAAAGGATGTCTGCGAACGGTTAATTTCCCATTATAAATTCCTTGCTGGAATGGATATTGGAGAAAGGAGAAGACCACAAAACGGTGCAATAACCCTAAATCTAAAAGGTATTAACATTAATCTTCGATTGTCTACACTGCCCACACCCTACAACGAAAGTCTAGTCATACGTATCCTACCTGAAACACCAACCTATTCTCTTGCAAATCTATCGCTTTTTCCAACAATGACAACTAAACTTCTTTCACTTCTGAAGCATTCACACGGGTTAATTATTTTTACTGGACCAACAGGATCAGGAAAAACAACCACCCTCTATTCCTTACTACACGCAACGAAGAAGCTTTTCAACCGAAATATCATTACATTAGAAGATCCCATTGAAAAACAAAGTGAAGATGTTCTTCAGGTTCAGGTGAATGAAAAAGCCGGAATCACATATGCTCATGGATTGAAGGCCATTTTGCGTCATGATCCCGATATTATCATGGTGGGTGAAATAAGGGATTCAGAAACCGCGAAAATTGCTGTTCGAGCGGCAATGACAGGTCATTTGGTTTTAACAACGATGCATACAAGAGATACACAAGGTGCGATTTATAGGCTATTAGAATTTGATGTGTCCTTGCAGGAAATTGAGCAAACATTAATAGCAATCGCAGCACAAAGGCTGGTTGATCTCAAATGTCCGTATTGTGAAGGGAAATGCTCCCCGCAATGTAAAAAGTATCGAAAAGTAAGACGAGTGGGGGTGTACGAGCTTTTAAACGGACATGCCCTGAATGAAGTAATGAAGGAAGCGAGGGGTGACAAAGCAGAATACCGCTACGAAAAATTAAGGGATGTCATTAAGAAAGGAATTGCCCTTGGATACTTATATCCGGATGCGCTAGAAAGATGGGTTGTCAATGATATCAAGGAAAAGAAATAAGAATTGGACCTTAAAGGAACAATCATTATATTTGAGTAGAATCGGTAATCTTCTTGATCAAGGCTATTCCTTTGAACAAGCCTCACAATTCCTTTTGTTCCAGTTGCCAAAGAAGCACAACAGGGACATTGAAGTCATCATTGAAAGCTGTAAACAAGGTGAATCCTTATATACTGCCTTTAGCAAGGTGGGATTTCATAAGGATATTCTTGGTTACTTGTACTTTGCCGAGCAGCATGGCGATATTTCATTTGCCCTCCGTGAAGGAAGTACAATGTTGCAGAAGAAGATTGTACATTTTGAAAAAGGAAAAAAAATAATACGTTATCCACTCGCTTTGTTAATGTTTGTTGGATTCATGTTTACCATGATTGAAAAAATCCTTTTACCGCAATTTCAAAGCTTATTTACCTCGATGAGTTATGAACAGACATTGATTTCTAAAATTTTATTAAGGCTCCCTGAGCTAAACCGATATTTACTCCTCATTGTCGGTTTGCTACTGATTATTGGCCTCACGTACTATTTTCTTCATTTTCAAAAACTTACCCCGGTTGAAAAAATGAAGCTGCTCTTAAAAATTCCCATTTTAAAAAAAGTAACGGTTATGTTTAATTCCCATTTCTTTTCCGTGCAACTTAGTAACTTATTAAAAGGTGGATTATCGATTTTTCAAGCGTTAACGATGTTTGAACAGCAGCTCCACTCGCCATTTTTTCGAGAGGAAGCAAAAGAAATGAAACAGCTTCTACGAGCGGGGAATCGATTCGAAGACATTTTGAGGGTGCGAGAATATTACGAGGCAGATTTAGCGATGATTATTTTACATGGCCAATCTAACGGAAATTTAGCTAGTGAACTCCAGCATTATAGCCAATATGTAATGGAAAAAGCCGAGGAAAACGTTACAAGATTATTAGCAGTCGTCCAACCAATCCTTTTTGCGACCATCGGAATTATCATCATATTGATGTACGCAGCCATCATGGTACCAATGTTTCAACTATTAAATGGAATATAGAAAGGTAGATGTTGATGAAACTGAAAAATCAAAAGGGGTTTACCCTTGTCGAAATGTTAATTGTGTTATTAGTTGTATCGATATTGCTTTTGATAACTGTGCCCAATGTGACGAAGCATAATTCAGTTATTAAGGATAAAGGGTGTGATGCACTTGTGAAAATGGTTGAAGCGCAGGTGCAGGCGTATGAGTTGGAAAATGACAAGCCCCCAACAAAACAAGATTTAACAGATGATAAATATCTTAAAAATGGCATCCCAGCTTGTCCAAATGGTGACACCATTACAATTGATGGAAACGGAAAAGTTACACAAGTTGAAAATACAGCCTCTACTCAACCATAAAGGTTTTACCTTAATCGAGGCTCTAATTGTCCTATCAATTGTGATTGTCATATCCTCGATAAGTCTTCTGCAGCTAAGACCACTACATGAATCAAAGAATATAGATCATTTTTTGGAACAGCTGCAAAATGATATTTTTTACAGCCAACAATATGCAATCAGCCATAATGAGTCAACAAGGCTTTATTTCAGTGTAAGCGGCTCATATTATGAGCTTAGCAGTGCAAAAACGAATGATGTGATATTAGTTCGAAAGATTGACCCAGCGATTCGAATCATTATCACTACACTGGGGGCGAGGTTGGTATTTACAAGTAATGGGAATATTCAGCGTTCGGGGGAGATCTTGTTTTTGTATAAGGATAACAAATACACTGTAACGTTCTTGTTGGGAAAGGGTAGGTTTTATGTTAGTAAGGAATAAGCGAGGCTTTACATTAATTGAGATGCTCCTTGCAGTCTCGATTTGGCTTATGCTTTGTGCAACACTCCTTCCCCAGCTATTGCTTATCATGACAGAACGAAAAAACACCGATATCTATAATATGGGGAGACAATTATTATCAGAGGAGCTCAATAAGGAGTACAACGGGGATGAATCAGATCTAGATAGGATCATAAAAAACGGCGTTACCTATTTGTTTTCAAAGACATTTAATGAGGAGTTGCAAAAATGGGAGCTTTGTATAACATGGGAGGACAAGCTTTCCAAAACGTACGAAAGATGTGGATACCTACATGGTGAGTAATGACAAGGGTTTTACTTTAGTTGAGATGTTAGTAACTTTTTCAATTTTGCTAGTCATTCTTTCATTTATTTCACCTTTCCTTAGTGTAGTGTTCCGAGATAATAATGACCAGTTCAATAAACTTGAATGGCAAATTTTAATTCAACAAATGAAAATGGAAGTCCGTGAAGCAAGTGAAATAACCGTATCAAAAAATACTTCAGTGTTTTTTAAAAATCCGTCTGGTGAGTTAGTGAGTTTTGAAAAATACAATGACAAAATAAGAAGAAGGGTAAACGGAAAAGGTCATGAGGTGTTGCTTCAGCAAATAACTGGTGTGACATTTGAGTCGAAAACAAATGGTTTTTTAATTTCAGTGGTAACAGTAGATGGGAAAACGTATCAAGCCGTTATTTCCGCATTCACAACAGTGGAGGTTAAGGAAGCATGAAAAATGAACAAGGTTTTATTCTTCCGGTTACAATTGCGATTTCTTTTTTATTTTTTCTTGTGTTCACGTTTCAAGTAAATGCGTATATGACGGAAAAAGATTTTTCAAAGGAAACAGAGGAGATATTCACATTGGAGAACCTAATGCAACTAGGAGTTGGGGAAATACAGGCTAAATTAAAGGAGGATGTAGAAAGCACAGGAGAAACTGGTTTTCTCAACTTTTCAAACGGAACAATATCGTATACTGTTGTGCCATTAACGACCACAACATCTCAAATTACCATCTCTTGCACGACAAAGGAACAGCGTAAATATAGTGCGCGCTTTGTATATGATTATGAGAAGAAAGTGATAAGTTCTTGGATTGAATTACGTTAAGACAAACATGGGTGTTTTTGTTATAATTTATAAAAATCGAGTGGACGCATATTAGCCGCATTTTAGGAGAGTAGAGAAATGAAAGCCGTTTATTTAACAGGATTTATGGGAGCAGGAAAAACAACAATCGGACAAAAGCTTGGGCAAGTCTTAAACATGCCGGTAGTTGATACGGATCAATTTATTGAAGAAAAGATAGGAAAAAGGATTGTTGATATTTTTTCACAAGAAGGTGAGCAAACTTTTCGAGGCTATGAACGCTCAATTCTAAAAGAAATACCAACAAATGATATGGTAATCACAACCGGTGGAGGAATTGTCATTCAAGAGGAAAATCGTCAGTGGATGATGCAAAATGGTCACGTCATTTTCATATATTGTGACATTGAGCAAATTTTTGAACGTGTTCAGTTTGACCCATCTCGACCATTGTTTGATTCAGAGAAAAAGGAAAATACAAGAAAACTATATCGTGAGCGAATGCCTTTTTACAATGAGGCACATTATAAGATTGACACAACCGATAAAAATCTAGACGAAGTTGTCGACGACATAGTGTCGTGGTTACATTCGCAAAAAAATGGAAATAATAATATCACTGAAGCTTGAATAAGGCAGGTGTTATTATGTCTACAAACGATTATGTGAAGTTTGTGACCCAACAAATAGTCAAGACTTTAGACCAGCCAAAAGAAGTGCGTAAGGCGACACGCAAGCAGCGTAAGGAAGAACAACCACCATTAACCAATCGCTGGTTTGGAATCATGCCGCTCGCTGTTTCCCTTATGTTCAAAAGAAACAAAAAAGAAGAGAGCTTGAACTGACCTAGCCAAATGAGACATATATAAAACACCTATCCATATTAAATTTAACACTTTTTCATTAATTTG
>NZ_JBPFDQ010000147.1:0-7756 GCF_059415045.1 Ferdinandcohnia sp. SAFN-114
GTCACTTAGTCCGGGGACTTCTTTATTTTCATATTCTCATCAATGTCGCTTTTTTGTTCATTTAAGGATAAATTTTCTTTAATTTATTCATCTTTTTATAGTATTTTTTATACTCTAGAAGAAAATAATTACATCAATACCTATATAAGGAGATGATTTTAATGCCAAATAGGAATACCATTCGAAGTTTATTAGGTATAGATGTTCGTCCTCGATCTTCTAATAAGCATAGTTATGATGTCGATTCCTTTAGTAACCCCATTATTCATAAAAAAATAAATGGGCAAGTTATTGTTCCTCTTGATATTGACAGACTATGGGGAAAATAAATTTACTTAAGCAGTAAATTAACAAATAAAATCCCATTATTTTTCTTCTTTTTAAATATCGTTGGTACACAATTTATAAGATGGTACTAACCTGATTATCAAAATTGAAATGAGTCATTTTCTTTTTCAACTAAACTGCTTCTATAGTTCATTAACAAGCATTATCAAGTAAAATAACATGGCTTTTACAATAGTAATAACAAATTGAATATAAGAAGTTATTTTAGGTGAAAATACCAATGTTTATAATGTAGCTAGTATATTTTCCAGACAAAGGAGGCTGTATATGAAAGGGAAATGGAAAATGTATTTGTTATTGGTATCACCTTGGTTATCTGTAAGTAAGATTGGAAAAAGTTCCCTACTTCGCTTCCTTCCCACTATTATTTTTTGTGACTTGGTTATTGCACTAATAAGTGAGCTATCCCAAAAGTTAAAATGGTGGAAAGTAAGAAAACCTATATTCCCAAAATTAGCAACAGATGTCTCTTTTGTTTTTGGACCTTTTACAATCCTAAACTTTTGGATTTTCAAATTAACCTACAAAAGATTTTGGATATATCTAATTACCAACATTTTTGCTGACTATTTATTTGCTTATCCATTAACTACAATGGCAGAGAAGCTTGGGATATATAAAATGGTAAGAATGAGCCGAAAGCAACTTTTCTTTTTAAGTATTTCAGTAGCAATACTTAACTACTTGTATCAATCATTATTTGTTGAACCTTTAAGAAGGAATCATAAAAAATGTACATGAGAATTTTTATATATACTATACTAAAGAACCCTATTTTAAATTGTTGTTTCAAACCAGGGTTTTTTTGTTGTCTCAACTACACAAAGGGTTCAGATTTTGTTAAACTAACCTGCCCCGATAGTTCAATAGATTCAATAAAAAAAGCATTAATCCTTCTTGGATTAACGCACCCTATAGTTTAAGTGCATTTCTTCACAAGGTTCTATTTTTTAAATTTATTTAATGCAGGAATGCTACCCTTTATAGAATATGATAATGGAATATGAGCATCCAATAACCTAACGTAATACTTCACAGTTGCTTAATGAATTCAGTTGGATTTACCATCTATATCTGTTAATATTTTATTATTATTGACGATTAAAAGGAGTTGATATTATGTTTTTAGCACCTTTATTTGAAAATGATGTACCAGTAGCACTCTCCCGCCCATAATGGAGAGAGATTTTATATAGCTACTTCTCTCCGTTAGGGCATAACAAGCCTAAAAAATACGGAGGGTACTACTATGAAAAACACAATAATCGGTTCATTATTTTTAATAATAGCATCAAGTATTTGGGGAGGTATGTATGTTGTCGTAAAAGTAGTTGTGGCAGTCATACCACCATTAGAACTTGTATGGTTGCGTTATCTTATCGCACTAGTTGCGTTAGTATTCATTGGACTCGTCACTAAACAGGACTGGAAGATTAAAAAGAACCATATAGGGATAATAATTGCAATTTCTATTGTAGGATATGTCATTTCTATTGTTACTCAAGAAACAGGTACAATGCTATCTAGCGCCCAAATGGGAGCCATTATTACTGCGACTACGCCGGCATTTATGGTCGTGTTTGCTAGTTTAATTCTTAAAGAACGGTTAACATTAAAGAAAGCTATTTCTGTCAGTTTGGCCACTATTGGTGTTGTTATTATAGTTGGTATTGACGATATTAATATATCCAGTATGCTCGGAGGCATTTCGCTTATTGTTGCCGCATTGACTTGGGCATTAATGTCCGTTCTTATAAAATGCTTGCCTAGTGATTATTCGCAAATTGTTGTAAATACTTATGCTACTCTTATTGCTTTTGTTGTTCTAACACCTTTTGTTTTAACAAGATTACCTAAATTAAACATAACCGTATTAACAAATCCCACTATATGGGGAGGAATGTTATATTTAGGGTTAGTATCAACAGCTATCGCATTTCTATTATGGAATCGTGGTCTTCAAATGCTAAATGCCTCTAGTGGAGGAGTTTTCTTCTTTTTCCAACCAATTGTAGGAACATTATTAGGTTGGCTGATATTAGGTGAAACCATTAGTTTCACCTTTTGGGTTGGTTCTTTCTTAATTTTATTCGGGGTATTATTGGTTATAAAAGAAAGACAAGAGGAACAGATTCAGACTCAATCTAAACTTAATATGTAGAAGAATCTACTTTAAATATGGAGGAATATAAATGGCAACTTTAGAAGATTTTCAAAAACTAGATATGCGTGTTGGAGAAATTATTAGAGCAGAGGGATTCCCGAAGGCAAGAAAACCAGCATATAAATTATGGGTCGATTTCGGAGAAGAAATAGGAATAAAACAAAGCAGTGCTCAAATAACAGATTGTTATCGTTTAGAAGAACTAGTTGGCAAGCAAGTATTAGGTGTAGTTAATTTTCCTGCTATGAAAGTTGCTGATTTCAGCTCAGAAGTACTTATAATGGGGACTTACTCAGAACAAGGTGTGGTTCTAATACAGCCTGAACAAAGGGTTAATAAAGGCGACCGACTGGGATAAATTAAGAGAACACAAATGATATATTCATTTGTGTTCTTTTTTCTCTTATTTAACTAAACTGCCCCGTTAGTTGAAGAAGAGGTGATATAAGCTAAGGATTACCTATTTAAACATTTCGAAATGATTTGCTACCCATTTTGAATTATTTTCTGCAATGTATTGTTCCGCATGGATCAGTCGTTGCACCAACTCGCTTTTGGAAAACTTCATGTATTTTCTTTGTGCGTTCTCAATGCTTCGATTAGGTTTTATTTTTCGGAAATCTATAACGTCCATACCGTCATTTAAGGTAGCTGTGATATTTTTGCTATTCTTTTTTTGCTTATATGACAAACTATGCTCCTTATAATACTCATACAGCTGATCATTTGTTCGTATTGTATTAGAATGAATTCCTTTCCCTTCGGGATCAATTCTTTTTGAAACATTAGCTACATTTGTATATGTTACGGGTTCACCCTTCTTAACTAATAAATCAATCGCATGTTTACCAATCTCAACTGAGCGGTTTCTGCGCTTATAATGACTTTCTTTTAGCCACGGCCTATCATTTGTCGAATTGAATGTGCGGCTCATATTTTTGTTCCTCCCTGTATTTCTCTATGAGATCAATTTCCTTTAACTCATTACGTGCGTGCTTCCGCATTTCTTTTGCTTTCTTGACTTCTACTGGTAAATTCATTGCGGTAAAACGTTTTTCCATATCTTTTGATAGTTCGATAACTTCTTCTAACTCATGCTTTTTTTCTGGTTGTGGAATTTTCGCCTGGCAACCTAAACAAGCCATTTTAACTGGGCAAACCATATTCGTTACACAAACTCCGCCTAGAACATTATTAAAAACACCAACTTTTTCTTTATAATCATTAAGTTCTTGTTGAAGTTCATTTGGATTTCGTAAAACAGCATCATCAATATCAATGTAATCAGTAACAACATTGTGTAAATCACTAACCGCTTGAGCTACTTGACTTGGTGTTGGTTCTGAGTAATAACCTGTTACATCTAAATCCCGTTGATGTAATATCTTGGCTATAATGTCTAATGGCACATTTTGTCGTTGAACAGCTTCAGTGGCAAAAGCATGACGTAATAAGTGTGGCTTCACTGTAACAAGAGTACCTTCTTGTGTTTCAAAGTGTAGACCGTGCAGCAAAAAGCGAAGGCTTGCTGTTATAGCATAGTTATTAAGTGCTTTTTTGTGATATTGAAAAAAATACGGTTTTGGCTTTTTAAATAAGTGCTTTCGATTAATATAACTATAGTTAACACTTGGAATTTTTTCGGTACCATAATGTTCTTGTAACATTTTACGAACCTTACCAAAAAGTTTCATAGTCTCATCAGTAATGTAATATTGTTCAGGTTCGTCGCGGCCTTTAGGAATAGCATAAAAGGAATATTTCAAGCTGTTATTAAGCTTAAAAGTTTTTAGGCATTCTTTTGTATAATTAATTTGTAGTAATTCATTTATTCTTGCGCCAGTAGAAGTACAAATATCCAATGCAAGTAAACCGAAGGTTACGCCTACATAATAAGACTCCATATCAAATAAAGAGCCTTCTGCTTTATCTTTGTTCCTGGAAACAAACCTACTTGGTGTGAGGACTCCTTTTTGAGAGTTAAAAGGAAAAACTAAATTATTTATACTTCCATCACCGTAACCCCAAGAATAAAGCAGTTTAATTTTTCTTATTTTTTCATCCTCAGGGATATTTTCAAAGATTTTCCCACCAATAACATCATTTTCGATTAATTCTATAAACCATAGCCCTTCAGCTTCATCCTCATCGTCCATTCGTTCGGCTCTAATAAACTCCACGAAGTAATGATTATTTTCGACCGAATATGCTTCGATACGTCTTTCTGCCGTTCTAACAACTTCCTTACTATATTGATCCTTATGATTCAATACAAAAGAAGGTTTGTCCCAAAGGCGGAAATAAAAGCGTTCTCCAACTCTTCTGGGTTCTTTATAATCGAAATACAGAGGTAGCTCTGCATTTGTTGTTTTTGCTTGTTCACAAGCTTTTAAATATGCTTTTCGTAATCGGTCTATTTGATTCCAACGAAAGTGTCCTTCAGCACGAATTTTGGTAAGAAAAGGTACGATGGCATCCGTTTCACTCTTACGAGTGTTTCGACCTTGAGCTAACGCTGCATTCGTAAAATGAAAGTCCCCTGAATCGTAAGAAGGCATCGGAAAGATGAATTTTTCGAAATCTTCTCGTTGCTCTACAGGCAACTTTGAACTAACCCATTTTTTTGTCTCGTAAGAGAGAGATCTATAATATGTTAAAAAATATGCTCTTTGAGAGTCCGAATGATTTTTATAAATAGTTCCCTTAAAATATTCATACATATGTGTTTCAGTGCTTAGTTGCTCCATTTCGGTTAGGTGAAAGTGCTTAAATAAGTCTTTCATTCGGGAGTTTATTGTAGATAATGTATTTAAAATTGTTCTTGGATCAAGATTTTTTTCTGCACCAACTATCATATACAGAAACAAATGATTATTCCAAGGCTTGTCCATTACATATTGAAAATAGTAATTTAAGTCAAATTCATCGATTTTATCTATGATGAATGTGTCTCTTGTATCACGAAGGTGTAGTAGTTGGGTGTTTACCATGCCGAGCAATTGCTCATAGAAAGGTGTCTGTGGTTTCAAATCGGTTGTTATCATAGTCTGTCCTTACTCCTCCATACCATCTAACAGCTCTAATATTTCTTGATCTATCTCTATTTGTTTGATGTCTTCCAAAACTTTAAGTTCAGGTTTTTTAATTCTTTTGTTTTTCATTTGTTTTAAATATTCTCCTTCCCGCTTTTTCATATTTTCCAACATTTGATTGTGTGCTTCGAAATGCCTTTCCTCATCAAAATAATGTTCGTAAACTATAATAGTATCCTTATTGCTCCACTTGATATACCGAATCAATTCATTTTTCCTTTGTGCAATTTCAGCTTCTGTCTTGGAGGTGTTATAGATTTCTCTTAACCTTGTTGTTACAAACCAATGTCTTGTTTTATGCGGATTTAACTTAATCTCGCATTCTTTCATCGCTCTATCCCAATGGTAATACCATGCTTCATAGGATAGAGGTGTCCCAATTACCGTAAGGAATATCGGAACTTCATTTGGCAAAGCATCAAAATTACGATGTAATTTGTCATATTGTTTTCTCTCTGTATTGATATATCTTATTAGTAATTTAACTGTATCTTTACTAAATCGGATGAACTTCACCCTTTTTCCATGACTACCTTTATTGAATGTGCTGGCTTCTTGAAATGATTTACGAGAATGATAGTCTCCAATTGTCAATTCTATAACTTCGGACGCTCTTGCTCCTGTTTCAAATAACATACGAGCAATCACAACTTCTCTTAAAGACCAATTTACTTTTTTCCCTGCTTGATAAACTTGATACGGAAGGTAAATATCGCTTATAATTTCAGGTTGCCATTCTTCATTAATTAACTTGAAATAAGAATCCGTTAACCTTCTATGTGGAGTAGCATTTTCTGTTCCTGCTTCAGCTGGCATACGCGGCTTGTCCTTTCTCACTCCTTCGGTATGGCTCTTATAATCATTTAAAATCGCATATGAATCTATTAAAGGGTTTGAGTGATTATATTGTTTTAATCGAATAAGAGATTTATAGAATGACTTTAACGCGGAAAGAAAACGATTAACTGTATTTGGACTTTTATTGGTACGATTTACAAATCGAAAAGTATCTTTCTCTCTTACTTTACAAGCCATCTCATTCATAAGATAATCTTCTACGGCTATTCGTATAATGTCAGGCGAATCATCCCATTTAACTTGTTTTCCTTGAAAGTTGCTAAATTGATCTAACCATGTAAAAAAGGGGAGTAGGCATTGAACATACGAAAGTGCAGAACTTTTACTAATTCTCCCAATACAATCATGATAATGAACTGTTAATGGAAGAAAGGGTTGATTTTGACGATCAAAAACTAACATTTCAAAACGACTTTCCACACCATCAGGGCAGTAATCATACCAATATTTAGACATAGAATAACACCCACTTTTGATTCATTATTCTTCAAGCCAATTGTAAAATGGGACTTTACGCACATATGTATTTTCACTGTTATTCAACGTAACGTAGTAGTCCTGTTGAGTAAAATCTGACAAACTTATACTGTGTTTCTTTGGCAATTTTACAGAAAGAGAAGTCGGACTCCAATTTTCACGAATCGCCTTACGAATGAACCCGTCAGGGTTTTTTACCTTTGTAGCCGATTGTTGCATAATCAAGAGTATTTCTAAGGTTCTTTTGATTCCTACAACTGATAGGATAGATAGAATTTCATCAGTAGGAGAAGTAAGAGTAACAGCCTGGTATGCTAATTTAACTAACTCTGTTTCATCAGACTCTAATTTCATATCATCTTCATGTTGTTCAGTATTATTGATAAAGTTAACGTTGTTTAACTTTAATAAATCGGATTCAATAATTCTCCAACCCTCTTTGTCACTATTTCTGTGTGAGTTAGGCAATTTGCCCGCCCGAATCCATCGCTTAATTGTTTCTTCGTGTTTCCCTAAGAGTTCAGCAACCTCTTTAACTTTATATTCTTTCAATATCCACACCACCTTATAAGGAATGTACGTTCCGAGAATGTACGTTCTTTTCGATTGTAGCACAAAATGTTGTTGAATTTGCAACGATTCTTACTTTATTGTTGTTGTAGTAAATGGGGTCATTAAGAGGTCTTATAAAAACAAAAAAGTACACCACTATATATAAGTGATGTACTAAATTTAATATTATGTGTGACATTAAAGACAAGTTACTAATATTATAATAAAAAGGCACATTCACTTGTCTTTAATTTTACATAGTAAA
>NZ_JBPFDQ010000148.1:0-7735 GCF_059415045.1 Ferdinandcohnia sp. SAFN-114
TCGGACAAGGATAGGCAAAATTACTGCAGTGATGTCCGAAGTTCAGGCATCTTCAGACAAGGGAGTTCAGATCCCTCGAGTCTGTGTCCGAAGTTCAGGGATCTTCAGACAATGGAAGTCAGTTTCATCGAGTCTGTGTCCAAAGTTTAGCCAACTTCAGACAAGCAAAGTCAATTTCCTCGCAATAGTGTCCGAAGTTACGTAATTCCTTTAATGTTAGGTTTTCCTACTACACTCAGAAATTAAAAAAAGCGTGAATTCGTTTGTGAATTCACGCTAAAAATGTATTATGATTTTACTGCTTTGCACTGGAACCCGTGACGCTTGGATTTGGTCTTTTACATCCTTATTCTACGTTAGCTGCTCTATGTGCTAAACGACTTGAAGCTGCGGCTGCAATCGCGCCCACAATATCATCTAAAAATGTATGACATTCCCCAGTTGATTTATCATTTAGGCGTTCTAATATACCAGGTTTTTTCTTATCAATATATCCGTAGTTTGTAAAACCGATCGAGCCGTAAACGTTCACAATTGAAAAGGCAAGGATTTCATCTACACCATAAAGTCCTTCGTCCACTTTGATTGTTGAGAGGAGTGGCTCCTCAAGTAAGCCTTTCTCTGCAAGTTTATCTAATTGGATCCCTGTTAACACTGCATTTTGGATTTCGCGCTTTGTTAACACGCGGTCAACATTATGAATACATTCTTCCATTTTTAAATCTGGGTGATATTTGCTTTGTAGATAATACACCAACTCCGCAATATCCTGAATGGTGACGCCCCTTTCCTCCAACCATTTTCTGGCTGTTTTTTCAATCGCGTTCATTTTATTTTCTTGACTCATCTTGTTCACCCAATTTCCTTTGATTTCAAAATAATTTTTTACTAATATTTCCTAGTTTACCACAAGTAATGATGTTTTGTTTCATATAGATGTTTTATACAAATCAATACGTTTCTTAATAGTATGAACGGGGAGTGATGTTTTATGAGAGAAACACTTTTGGAGCAATACAAATTAAAAGTGGATCGATTTGTAAAAGTTTTCGGATATGAAGGGATCATCTATCGAAATATAGTATATTGTATTGTGCCAATATCATATTTGGAACAAGAAGAACTGTTTGAAATTAAACATCTTAGTGAGTACATGATTCAAAAGGGAGATATACGTGTAGGCTCCATTTTACCTACGACAGATGGGAAATTAAGCACCATTATTAATGATGAAGAAGCAGTTATTATTAGATGTCCAGTATATAGCCATAGAGTTTCCAATTCATTAGGGTATGAGTTGGCTAGGTTTCATAAACGTGGTAGAAGCTTTCCTTACCAAGTAAAAAAGGTTAACCGAATCGGACAGTGGAAATTCTTATGGGAAAAAAGATTGGATCAAATGGAACTGTTCTGGAAGGAAAAGGTAAAGCAGCATCCTCAAAATGAGTTTGAAACCTTATTTGTCGAAGCTTTTCCATATTATATAGGATTAACAGAAAATGCAATCCAATATCTTGTTGATACAGAAATAGATGAAACACCAACTGCAATTGATTCAGCTACTGTATGTCACCATCGTTTTACGGAAAATTCTTGGGATCGGAATTCGTATACGAAGCTACCTACGGATTGGGTTTTTGATCATTATACAAGGGACCTTGCAGAATTCATTCGAGACCAATATGTTAATGGAGAAACTAAGCAAAACGGGCAAATCGTGCATTTTTTGAAGGAATATGAGCGAATCACCCCACTTTCTGCTTTCTCTTGGAGACTTCTATATGCACGCCTTTTATTTCCACTGCATTTTTTTGAGTGTATTGAGGAGTTTTATATGACAGGGTCAGAGATGCAAATGGAAAGGCATTGTAAAAGATTAGAATCCATTCTGAAGCATTCGAGTGAACATGAACGCTTTTTAGCAACTTTTTTATCAAGTGCAGGAGTAAAAGAAAAAAGACTAACAATTCCAACTATCAGCTGGCTTCAAAAATAAAAATGTATGGTACTATAGAGAAAGATAATTTTTTCTTAGAGGTGAAACATGACTAGGCCATATGTTTTTATTACTAGAAAACTTTCCGATAACGCAATTCAACCATTAATGGAAGTAGCAGATGTACATATTTGGAATGAAGAAGAAAAGGCTGTTCCAAGAGAAATCCTGCTTGAAGAGGTAAAAAAGGCAGATGCTCTTTTAACAATGCTTTCAGATAAAGTCGATAAAGAGCTTCTGGATGCAGCACCAAAATTAAAGGTAATCGCAAACCTTGCTGTGGGTTATGACAATATCGATGTAGAATATGCAAATCAAAAGGGAATTGCGATTTGCAATACACCTGATGTTTTAACAGATACTACAGCCGATTTAGCCTTTGCTCTATTACTTTCAACTGCAAGACGAGTGGTGGAAGCAGCTGAATTTATAAAAAAAGGCGAATGGAAAAGTTGGAGCCCATTATTGCTAGCAGGAAGCGATATCCATCATAAAACAATTGGAATCGTAGGGATGGGTAAAATCGGAGAGGCAGTTGCAAAACGCGCAACAGGGTTTGATATGAATATTTTGTACCATAACCGCTCCCGTAATATAGCAGCAGAAGAACGCATTGGAGCTTCTTATACTTCCTTTGATGAGCTAATTGAAACCTCTGATTTTATTGTTTGCCTAACTCCACTAACGGACGAAACAAGAGGTTTATTCAGTAAGGAAAGCTTTATGAAAATGAAAAATTCTGCAGTTTTTATTAATGTCTCTAGAGGGCCAGTTGTTGATGAAGATGCTTTATATCAAGCGTTAGTTACTGGTGAAATTGCAGCAGCTGGACTTGATGTTTTTGAAAAAGAGCCTGTAGATGCAGATCATCCATTATTAACACTTCCAAATGTTGTAGCATTGCCACACATCGGAAGCTCAAGTACTGAAACACGTGAAAAAATGATGAAACTGTGCTGTGAAAATATTGAACTAGTTCTAATCAATCAACAACCAAAAACACTTGTTAACAAGGAATGGGTCTTTCAGTAATCATATATTTTTCGGAGGCACCTTCGTAAAGAAGGTGTTCTTTTATAACTTGGATTTTTACAAAATAAAAACTTTTTTATAAAATATATCCCTTTTATATCAGTGAGTTAAACGTTTTCAAGCAAAAAGTCTAAAAAAAAGCACTTGTAAAAGCATAGTATTACCACTATAATGTCTTTTATAGAAAGACAATTGTATTTCCTAGGAATACAAAGGAGGCGGAGAATAATGAAAAAAATTTCAGTAGGATTATTAGGTTTAGGTACGGTTGGTAGTGGCGTTGTTACGATTTTAAAAAATCATCAAGATAAATTAATGCACCAGGTTGGTTGCCCAATTGAGGTTAAAAAAGTATTAGTGAAAGACATACATAAGCATAGATCGGTAGACATTGAACCTACCCTTTTGACAACAAATGCAAACGAGGTAATTGAAGACCCAGAAATCGATGTTGTCATTGAAGTTATGGGGGGAGTAGATGACACTAGGCAGCTTATACTTCAATCTTTACGTAATAAAAAACATGTTGTTACAGCCAATAAGGATTTAATGGCATTATACGGTTCAGAGCTATTAACTGTCGCTAGTGAAAATGGCTGTGACCTATTTTATGAAGCAAGTGTTGCCGGTGGGATTCCAATCCTTCGAGGGTTAGCAGATGGCTTTGCGTCAGATCGAATCATTAAAATGATGGGAATCGTGAACGGAACTACTAATTTCATTTTAACAAAAATGACAAAGTTTGGCAGTGCTTATGAAGAAGTATTAAAAGAAGCCCAGGATCTTGGCTATGCAGAAGCAGACCCTACAGCAGATGTTGAAGGTCTAGATGCAGCAAGAAAGATGGCAATCCTTGCAACATTAGGATACTCCATGAATATTGACCTTAAAGATGTTCGTGTTCAAGGAATTTCAACTGTAACAAGTGAGGATATCGCATACAGTAAACGATTAGGTTATGTTATTAAGTTGATTGGTACTGCCCATCGTAAGGGGGAAAAAGTTGAAGTAAGTGTTCAACCAACACTTCTTCCTGAAACACACCCACTTGCTGGAGTAAATGATGAATTTAATGCGGTATATGTGTATGGAGAAGCAGTTGGAGAAACGATGTTTTACGGACCTGGTGCAGGAAGCCTGCCAACTGCAACTTCAATTGTTTCCGATTTAGTCGGGGTCATGAAAAATATGAGACTTGGGGTAAATGGTAAAAGTAGCGTGTCCCCTCAATTTGAGAAAAAGTTAAAAGATGATTCTGAGATCTTCTCAAAATACTTCTTACGTATTCACGTAAAAGATCAAGTGGGAGCATTTGCAAAACTTACATCCCTATTCTCAGAACGCGGTGTAAGCTTTGAGAAAATTCTTCAATTACCGTTGAAAAATAAAGATTTAGCTGAAATTGTTCTTGTTACTCATCAAGCATCATTACGAGATTACGAGGAAATTTTAGTACAGCTTAGAGATTTACAGATTATACAAGAAGTTAAGAGCTCTTACCGAGTTGAAGGAGGAAACCAAGCATGAGATGGCAAGGACTACTACAGCAATTTCGTGAATATTTACCGGTGAATACAAATACTCCAATGCTTTCCTTAAACGAAGGGAATACACCATTAATACCGCTACATTCCATTTCAGAGGATCTTGGGGTTGAGCTATATGTAAAAGTAGAAGGTGCGAACCCAACTGGATCCTTCAAGGACCGTGGAATGGTAATGGCAGTTGCGAAAGCAGTTGAAGAAGGCAGCAATACGATTATCTGTGCATCAACAGGAAATACTTCAGCAGCTGCTTCAGCATATGCAGCACGTGCAGGACTCCGTTGTATTGTTGTCATTCCTGAAGGCAAGATTGCGATGGGTAAACTAGCTCAAGCTGTCATGTACGGAGCTGAAATTATTTCAATTGAAGGAAACTTTGACCATGCCCTACAGATGGTTCGTAATATTAGTGAAACAGCACCTATTACTCTCGTAAACTCTGTAAATCCATATCGAATTGAAGGACAAAAAACAGCAGCATTTGAAATATGTGTACAGTTAGACGGAGCTCCTGATGTATTAGCGATTCCGGTTGGAAATGCTGGAAACATTACGGCATACTGGAAAGGTTTTAAAGAATATAACGAGCGTCATAATACAGGTCTTCCTGAAATGCGTGGGTTTGAAGCAGAAGGTGCAGCGGCAATTGCAAAGAATAAAGTCATTGAAAATCCTGAAACAGTTGCAACTGCGATCAGAATCGGAAATCCAGCAAGCTGGGATAGTGCAGTTGTTGCTGCAAGTGAGTCAAAAGGTAAAATTGATGAGGTTTCAGATGATGAAATCCTTGAAGCATATCAATTATTAGCTAAAAAAGAAGGCGTGTTTGCTGAACCAGGATCTTGTGCCTCCATTGCTGGAGTAATCAAACAAGTACGCAGTGGTGAAATTAAAAAAGGTAGCCGAATTGTTGCTGTTCTAACGGGAAATGGATTAAAGGATCCTAATATTGCAATCGAAGCAACTACTATCAAGCCTGTGGTATTGCCGAACGATGAAAAGCTTGTCTATGAACATATCAGAGGAGCCGTACTTCATGAAGTTTGATCAAGCATTTCAAATTAAAGTACCAGCGAGTACGGCAAATCTTGGACCAGGATTTGATTCAGTTGGGTTAGCGGTTAATCGCTATTTAACTCTCCAAGTTGAACCAAGTCAAGAGTGGGAGTTCGTTCTACAGTCAAAAGAAATTGAGGATACTCCAACTGGTAAAGATAATTTTATCTATAAAATTGCAGAAAAGGTGGCTCGTGCTTTCTCCTACGAGCTGCCTCCCTGCAAGGTATATGTTCAAAGCAATATTCCACTAGCTAGAGGTCTGGGAAGTAGTGCAGCAGCCATAATCGCTGCAATCGAACTGGTTAATGAACTTTGTAATCTCCAATTAACACGCCAACAAAAACTTGATTTAGCCTGTGAGTTTGAGGGACATCCCGATAATGTAGGGGCTTCCTTATACGGCGGCTTAGTCATTGGCAGTCATCGTGGAAGCAAAGACACTGATCTCGTCCATGTGGACGATTTATCCTTTGATTTGGTGGTTGTCATTCCACCGTATGAACTAAAAACAAAGGATGCCCGAAGTGTGCTGCCGAAGGAATTATCCTATCCGGAGGCAGTGAAGGCAAGCTCAATAAGCAATGTAATGATCGCTGCTCTTTTAACTAAGGACCTTAAATTAATGGGGAAAATGATGGAACTCGATCTCTTCCATCAACAATATCGTGCAAAACTCATTCCTGAGTTCAATCAGATCCATCAAATTGCAAAAAACGGAGGAGCATTTGGTGTTGCCATAAGTGGAGCGGGACCAACAATCATTTGCTTCACTGAATGTGGACATGGAAAACAGCTAAGAGAAGAGTTATCATCTGCCTTTGAGGGGTATCAGGTTGAAGAAGTATCAATAGAGAAAAACGGAAGTGTGTTAACTTCACTTTCATTGCATGAATAAAGAAGCGAAACCGATAGGGGTTTCGCTTTTTTGAGTATATATTACATCAAGAATGACACTTTTTCGGATATACGGCCATTATTTCAGTATTACTGCACGAGCCTTTTTAAGCATAAAAAAATGCCTCAAAAACTTGAGGCATCACAGAATTATCTATTAGAAAACTTGTTCAACTTCAACTATACCTGGGACTTCTTCTAATAATGCACGTTCAATCCCAGCTTTTAAAGTAATTGTAGAGCTTGGGCAGCTTCCACAAGCACCTAAAAGACGAAGCTTTACAACACCATCTTCTACATCAACTAAATCACAGTCTCCACCATCACGAAGTAAAAATGGACGAAGTTTATCTAAGACTTCTTGTACTTGCTCTTTAATATCTAGTTCAGCCATTTCGATTGACTCCTTTCCTCATACCTTTATAATTATTATAATCTGTTTGCTGGAAAAAATCTATTAACTTTATTTAGTAGATGTTCCACTCCCAAACGTAAATAATTCTAATAAATGTATACAATTTTAGTTTGAGTTTCGACTAAATAAAATTAATGTCTCCGGCGGATGCCGCAGATTTTCAGAGGTGATTTTTCGAGCATGCTCGAAAAAAATCTGGGCGGGAATATGCCAAGGCATATTCAATTAATAAACCCTTATTGAGAATCCTAAGATGTGTTATTACTATCTTTTGGTGTCTATTCTAACAGATTTTTAGTACAATGGAAAAAGAAATGATTGTAGACGATTTAGTTGGGGAAAAGGAGAGCATGAAATGGAAAAGCAAAAGGTCGAGATCTGTGTGTACGGTGCAGAAATATTATGTCCGAGTTGTGTCAATCTTCCTTCATCAAAGGAGACTTATGAGTGGCTTGAAGCGGCATTAAGCAGAAAGTTCCCGAATCAACCATTCGACATTACTCATGTTGATATTTTTGATCCACCTGGGGACGAAGAGAAAAAAACATTTGCCACACGAGTAATCGAGGAAGATATGTTTTACCCAGTTGTTGTTCTAGAGGGAACCATTGTCGGAGAAGGAAGCCCGAAGCTAAAAACCATTTATGCAGAAATGGAGAAATACGGATACGTAGCAGCAGAATAATCAATAGTAAAAAAGCACGGAAAGTCATTGACTAACTGGACTAACCTAAAATAGTGAGACAATATAAAACACCTCCAAAATGGCAATACTTGAGATAAGTATTGTGACAT
>NZ_JBPFDQ010000149.1:0-7186 GCF_059415045.1 Ferdinandcohnia sp. SAFN-114
ATGTCACAATACTTATCTCAAGTATTGCCATTTTGGAGGTGTTTTATATTGTCTCACTATTTTAGGTTAGTCCATATAGCATAAAGTTGTAAGTAGCCTTTTTTTATGTGAGTAGCGTTAGCTTTGTGTTAAATATATATCTTGTTATAATAGACTGTAGGATTGTAACTGGTAAAGCAGGCAAAACCTAAGTAAGGTGTTTCTGTTTTAGGAGACAGTTTATTTAGGTTTTTTCATTTTATACGAAAGAGGGATTTGGGATGAAACTGATTGCTTCAGATTTAGATGGAACTCTATTAAATGAAAATAGTAAGGTTAGTGCGGCTAATGCACATGCTATACAAAAGGCAATGGATAAAGGGGTAAAATTTGTTGTTGTAACAGGAAGGTCATATGATGCTGCGAATATGCCTCTTAAGGAAGTAGGAATTAAATGTCCCATTATTACCTTGAACGGTGCTAGTTCATTTGATATAGATGGTAACGTATTACGTGATATTCCAATGGATAAATCGGTTTGTAAGAAGGTATACACAGCTTGTCATAACGGCGAAATGTATACGGAGTTTTTTACCAACAAGGGACTGTTTTCTTTTGGAAGAAATAGATTTATCGAACGAATGACTAGTTGGTGGAAAACTGTCAATCCAAATTTTACAGATGAGGAAATTAATCAGAAAATTGAGCTTCGTTTCCAGAATGAAAGTGTTCAATTTATCGAGGATTATGAACAATTAGAGGCCATGGATGATCTAAAAATTTATAAACTTTTAAGCTTTGCGGACGATGAGGAAAGACATCAGCAGGTGTATAATGAGCTAAAAGATAAGACTGGGGTAGTCATCACTTCTTCAGGTTACTTAAATCTGGAGTTTAACCATCCAGAAGCGATCAAGGGCTTAGCTCTTGCAGAATTAGCTAAAAGTATGGGGATTGAAATGAAGGATGTCATGTCGATGGGAGATAACCTAAATGACAAAAGTATGCTCGAAATGGCAGGTCGTGGTGTTGCCATGGGAAATGCTGATAAAGAAATAGTAGACATCTGTAACTTTCATACAAAAACAAATGAAGAAGATGGGGTAGCTTTCGCAATAGAAGAAATGCTAAAAGAGTATTATAGTTGAAATTTACACGCATATGTAGGGTATCGATTTAGGAACGGGGTGGATGCATGAAAATCGAAAAGGTTTTAAATAACAATGTTGTGATGTGTAGAAACGAACTCGATCAAGAAATAGTGGTCATGGGCAAAGGCTTAGCTTTTCAACGTAAGTCTGGAGATATAATTGATGCTTCGCAAATTGAGAAAACTTTTATTTTACAAAAGCATGGGATTACAGAAAAACTTGCCAAGTTACTCGAAGATACATCAGAGTTGTATTTAAGCATTTCCTTCAAAATTTTAGAATATGCAAAAACTCAATTACCTAATAAACTAGATGATTACCTATATGTGGCTTTAACAGATCATCTTAGTTTTGCCATTAGTCGGCATAACCAAGGAATACAATTGAAGAATGCCCTACTATGGGAAATTCGAAAATATTATAGACCAGAATTCCAAATTGCATTAAAAGCTTTGGATATTATTGAAAAAGAGACCGGTATTAGACTTGATGAAGACGAAGCGGCTTCAATTGCTCTACATTTGGTCAATGGGCAACTTTCAGGAGATAATATGGGGGCAGCGATTCAGATTGCACAGATGGTAAATGATATACTAAACATAGTAAAAGACCATTTTGAAATGGAGCTTGATGAGACTTCTGTGAACTATGAACGATTTGTAACCCATCTTCGCTTTTTTGGAATGAGGTATATGCGCAAGGAAAAATTATCTGATTCCGTTGAAGATTTTTTCCATAAGCAGATCAAACTTAAGTATTCAGATGCTTATAAATGTACGAAGAAAGTTTCGAAGTTTTTAAAGACAGAGTTTGGTTGGAAGATTTCTAAAGAAGAAGAAGTTTATTTAACCGTACATATTCATCGAGTCACAAATCGACATAAAAACCTGTGATCATGTAGATTGTAAAAGAATTGATACACATGAACGCAAATAAATAAATGATGAGAGGGGTTCAACAATGGGCAAGTTTATCGGATATGTTGGTACTTATACAAAAGGGGACAGCAAGGGAGTCTATACGTTTACTTTAGATACGGACGTACAAAAAATAGAGGATGTAAAGCTTGCGGCAACATTGGGAAATCCAACATATGTAACAGTGAGTCAGGATAATCGTTTTCTATACTCGGTAATAAAAGATGGAGAAACGGGTGGAGTCGCGGCATACTCTATCGATAGTCAAACAGGGGATTTAATGCCAGTAAATAACCATGTTTCAGAAGGGGCATCACCTTGTCATATCAGTGTAAACAAGGAGAATAACCAAGTTGTTTCCGCGAATTATCATAAAGGGACAATCGAACTGTATTCAGTTAACAGTCAAACAGGAGGAATTGAAACTTCCCAATCGGTTGTTGCACATGAAGGTAACGGACCACATGAAAGACAAGAAAAACCACATACCCATTTTTCAGGATTTACTCCAGATGAAAAGTATGTGGTGGCAGTTGATTTAGGCATTGATAAGCTTATCACTTATGCAGTAGAGAATGGGTCATTACATGAAGTAAGTACTTTATCGGTAAGACCAGGAAGCGGGCCAAGACATATTGCCTTTCATCCTAATGGGAAACATGCATATCTAATGACAGAGATAAGCAATGAAGTGGTTGCTTTAGCATATGACAGTAGCAATGGAAACTTTACGGAACTTCAATATATTTCAACCATTCCTGAAGATTTCACTGAAAACAGTCAAGGTAGTGCTATACATATTTCAAAGGATGGGAAGTTCGTATATGCGGCTAACCGTGGACATAACAGTATTGCTGTCTTCGAAGTGAATGAGGCAACAGGGAAGTTAACATTAGTCGAAAGGGTTTCGTCAAAAGGAGATTGGCCACGTGACTTTGTATTTGATCCAACAGAAAAGTTCATTGTGGGTTCCAACCAGGAATCAAGTAACCTTGTGTTATATGCGAGGGATGAACAAACAGGAAAATTAACACAAATTGACTCAGATATAACGGTACCATATCCAGTTTGCGTGAAGTTTTTACATGCTTAAAAAATATAGAGGAGGGCCTGGAAAAAGCACCAGGTTCCTTTTTTTGTAATTCGGGGCTACCCTATGTAAGCGTTTTAGTATAAAATGATTATAATAGAATAATAGTTTATATTATCTAGGTAAGTAAATACTTACGGATGAAGCTTGTTTAGGGGAGTTGGGTTATGGAATACAATCAAGTTAGACGACGTGATGGCGGTACAAGAAGAGAATATGTCTACTCCTATTTGAGTGAAAAAATTATGGATTTTTCTTTATGTCCGGGATCCCCAATTTCTGAATCTGAAATTGGTGCTCAGTTGAGTGTTAGTAGAACACCGATTAGGGAAGCTCTGATGCAGCTTGCAAAGGAAGGATTAATAGAAATAAAGCCACAGATTGGGACTTTTGTGTCTTTAATTGATCCGAAACATATTGAAGAGTCACGATTTATGAGGAAAGCTGTGGAGCTTGCTGTAATTCGAGAAGCGACGGAAAAACTAACTCCTGACTCATTATATAAATTAGAAAAATGCTTAACAATGCAGGAAATTGCCTTACGGGAAGAAAACGAAAAAGACTTTTTAGCCTATGATGATGAATTTCATGAACTCATTTATAAAGGATTAGGAATGGACCGTATCTGGAAGGGAATCGACCAAATGAACGGGCAATATAAACGGGTTCGGATGCTCCGACTTATCAATACAAAGGCTGAGGATTGGGAGACTGTTTTGGATGAACACAGAGCTATTTTTAATGCTCTTAAATGTAAGGATGTTGCTGTAGCAGAGGATGTTGTAAATAAGCATATTACAAAAGGGATTTCTCATTTGTATGAATTTATGAAGGAACAACCTGAATATTTTAAGAAAGAAAGTATAATGATTTAAGGCTATTTCCTCATTATTTTAATAGAATTTGCACAAACCCACTCGTCCATATGGTTGAGTGGGTTTGTTTTATTCCATTTCTTTTCGAAGCTCTTCCATTTTACTGATAATCAAGGGATAAAAATATTTTTTAGCACTTGTTGTGGAGTTGCCACCAAAAAAACCGGTTCCCGGACAGGTTTTCACATTATAGTCGGGCCCTTTATCCAGCACTCTTTCACCGTTTCGCAAATCCCACCAATGATGGTAGGTAATACTGTCAATGGAAGGGGTTAATCCAAATTTAAGGCTGAGAGCGGCATTGACATAGATAATTGTGTCGCTTTGTTCCTTCGTCATCACATCATGACCTAGATCAAAATTTCCAAGGTGTTCAATTGCAATACCGACAGAGTTTGCTTTACTACCAATTGTGCCTTCTGGGACTATATGTAATGGCCTTGAGACAGCGACTTTCCCATCAGGAAAAGTCGTAATATTTTGGGCGATATGTTTCCAACCCATATTATTTTTATGAAAATTTTCCATACCTGTTAATAGCCCAAAATGGTTTGAGCCATTAAACCGACCATAGTCTGGGACCCAAGTGTGGTGCTGCTGGATAAGGCTTATTTTTCGTTTGATCTTCTGGTTGAAAAGCCAATCTTTAAATTCTTCTTTTGTCATTAAAATGTGTTCCCCTTGCATATTCATCCTTCTTGGGGCAATTTTGAGAATCTGTCCTGGAATGACTTTTTCAGCTGAAAGTTTGTTTGTCGTTTTAATCTGCTCAGGGGATGTATGGAACTTGGAAGAAATATTCTGCAATGTATCTCCGGCTACAACTTCATAGGATGTAGGTACCCATAGCTTCTGTCCGACAACTAATAAATCTGATTGAATCCCATTGGTGATTTTTAATTCTTCTACAGAGGTTTCAAATTTTTTCGCAATCCCAGGTAATGTATCACCTGCTTGGACAACATACGTGTTTTCAGTACTATTTGCTCCTACATCTGTAGGAAGGAATGCGATAAAAATAAAGAAAAAGGCTCCAAAAACAAATGCTATCCTGTTTTTCATGGCTCGTTCCTTTCATAACATGTTAGTATTAGTTTGTAAAAGAAATCTAATATTATGCTTCTTAGGTATTTGTAGGTTCTTTTTAATTTTTAGAGGAAATTCATGACAGAAAGCGAAGTAGTACTACGAAGTATATAGTATAAAACCGTCTTCACTTAGGAAGAAGGCAATGGGCGGCAAGGAGGAAAAAGTCATGCTAGAGTTTGAACCATACATAGATCAATTTGCAAGAATAAAAGTAATAGGTGTTGGCGGTGGTGGAAATAATGCCGTGAATCGAATGATTGAAGCAGGGGTAGAAGGTGTTGAATTCATAGCAGTAAACACAGATGGACAAGCACTTAATCAATCAAAAGCAGAAATCACCATTCAAATTGGTGCATCTTTAACACGAGGGCTTGGTGCGGGTGCCAATCCCGAAATAGGGATGAGAGCCGTTGAAGAAAGCAAGAAAGAGATTGAGGATGCTTTAAGAGGAGCGGACATGGTCTTTGTCACCGCTGGAATGGGCGGTGGCACTGGTACTGGAGCAGCACCAGAAATTGCAAGAATTGCTAAGAAGCTAGGCTCATTAACAATAGGTGTTGTAACAAGACCATTCCGATTTGAAGGTCGTAAGCGTGCTGTTAATGCAGATGCAGGAATCGATGCAATGAAGGAAGCGGTTGACACCTTAATTATCATTCCTAATGAGAAACTATTGGAGATTGTCGATAAGCGTACACCGATGATTGAAGCCTTCCGCGAAGCAGACAATGTTCTACTCCGAGGGGTACAAGGGATTTCCGATTTAATTGCGGTCCCAGGATTAATTAATCTGGATTTCGCGGATGTAAAAACAGTCATGTCACACAGAGGAACAGCTTTGATGGGAATCGGTATGGCGAAAGGGGACGGGCGTGCGGTTGAAGCAGCCAATAAAGCAATCAATAGTCCACTTCTTGAAACATCCATAAGCGGTGCACGTGGTGTCATTTTAAATATTACAGGCGGACGAAATTTAAGTCTATTCGAAATACAAGAAGCGGCCGACGTGATTTCATCAGCAACACACGAAGATCTAAACATGATCTTTGGATCAGTCATTAATGACAACTTGAAAGATGAAATTATTGTGACGGTCATTGCGACAGGATTTACTGAAAATTAAAAAGAAGAGGCATCCTTTTAGCGTAACTGGTTTTCAGGTGAAAAGTAGTAAATAATAATAAATTTTTAGCGTGAATTCACATATGAATTCACGCTTTCATTTTGGTTGATTGTTTAAAATTAACAATCGTGCAGATATTGTTTTTGTATGTCTGAAGCTACCTCGACTTCGGACACAACCGAGTAGATTTTGCCATTGTAAGTCCGAAGCTACGTGAACTTCGGACACAACCGAGTAGGTTTTGCCATTGTATGTCCGAAGATAGCTGGACTTCGGAAACAACCGAGTAGATTTTGCTATTGCAAGTCCGAAGCTACCTCGACTTCGGACACAACTGAGTAGGTTTTGCCATTGTATGTCCGAAGATACCTGGACTTCGGCACAATCGAGTAGATTTTGCCATTGTATGTCCGAAGCTAGCTGGACTTCGGACACAACCGAGTAGATTTTGCTATTGCAAGTCCGAAGCTACCTCGACTTCGGACACAACTGAGCAGGTTTTGGCATTGTAAGTCTGAAGCTACCTCGACTTCGGACACAACCGAGTAGGTTTTGCCATTGTATGTCCGAAGATACCTGGACTTCGGACACAATCGAGTAGATTTTGCCATTGTATGTCCGAAGCTACGTGAACTTCGGATACAACCGAGTAGATTTTGCTATTGCAAGTCCGAAGCTACTTCGACTTCGGACACAACTGAGTAGGTTTTGCCATCGCAAGTCCGAAGCTACTTCAACTTCGGACACAACCGCGCAGAATTTGCTTTTGTATGTCCGAAGATACCTGAACTTCGGACACGACCGGGCAAGTTTTGCCATTACCTGTCCGAAGATACCTGGACTTCGGACAACAACCGGGCAAGTTTTGCTATTGCCTGTCCGAAGATGGTCTTCTGTCAAGAAAGTGGACAATAAAATTTGAGACTTTTTATAACTCAACGCTACCGCACTTCGTTTGGTAC
>NZ_JBPFDQ010000150.1:0-6754 GCF_059415045.1 Ferdinandcohnia sp. SAFN-114
AAAAATAGATAAAGGAGAACTTGAGTTCACTCAAATTCTCCTTTATCACTATTCGAAGCTAGTTATGTCCCAGCCTCGTTTTTTAGTTCGGTTTTTAACAATAAAAAAACAGACTCTATAATAGAATCTGTTTTGAACGGTTTATTTTTGGTTCATTATGCCTTTTGAACATTAGCAGCTTGTGGTCCACGGCTACCTTCTTCGATATCGAACGTAACATCTTGACCTTCTTCTAACGTTTTGAACCCATCACCTTGGATAGCTGAAAAGTGAACGAATACATCGTCTCCACCTTCAACTTCGATAAATCCAAAGCCTTTTTCACTGTTAAACCATTTTACTTTTCCTTGTGCCATATTGTTTCCTCCTATGTAATGCAACAAAAGTTGTTGCAAGGTAATGCATGAATTATTATGTCCATAGAAAAAACATTTTATAACTAAAAAATTTTTTTCTATTTTTTGGTGGAGGAAACAAATAACGTTTTTATGCTAAAAAGCTTTTATTATGGTTGTTGACAACCTGTAATAATCTTGTATTGGTCTCCATCTCTGCTCCACATAATGGACAGGTTGGCTCTTGTGTGCTCTTAAAATTATCTCGTACCCATCCATTACATTCCTCAGATGTGCATTCCCACACCTTCGTTTCCTCAGTAACAATTTCTTCGACTGGTCTTCTTCCAAAAGCCATTCAAATCATCTCCTTTGTTTTGGTTGGCACGAAACTTATAGTAAATTATTGTTTAAAAAGATAAGCGCAAGGCGTTCGTCTATCGGTTACAAGCATAAGATAAGCACTGACAGGAGGTTTTTTTGCCTTCCGAAGCGATTCGCTTAGACCAAAGATCCGATAGCGCCTGGAGCTAGACAATAAAAAAACTTATTATAAAAAGTGTTCTTTGTGCGCTTTTAAACTTGATCAGCGCCACTACGGCTAACTTTGGCTTTAGAGCTTTTTGTTAACGCGAAGCTTCCTTGAGAAACTCCTTATAATAAGCATTACTATTAATTTATCTTAGTTAGTAAATATTATACCACTTTCTACCTATATTTGTAAAACGTAGGTATTAATCATAAAGATGACAAGCTGTGAAATGAGATGGCTTTACTTCCTTCCACTGTGGAACTTCAGTTGAACATCTTTCCATTGCATATTGGCATCTTGTTCGAAACACACAACCAGATGGTGGAGATAACGGGCTGGGTACTTCTCCTTCGAGTACAATTCGTTCACGATTCACTACCGGATCCGGAATTGGCACAGCGGATAATAATGCTTTTGTGTATGGATGTAGTGGTTCATCATAAAGGGACTCACTATTCGTAAACTCAACCATATTTCCTAAGTACATCACAAGAATTCGATCTGAAATATATTTGACCATTGATAAATCATGGGCAATAAATAAATATGTTAAATCCATTTTTTCCTGCAAACTCTTTAACAGATTAACTATTTGCGCCTGAATTGATACATCTAATGCTGAAATTGGTTCATCACAAACAATAAACTTTGGATTTAGAGCCAGTGCCCTGGCAATTCCAATTCGTTGTCTTTGTCCACCGCTAAACTCATGGGGGAATCGATTCGCATGCTCTGGACGAAGACCTACCAATTCTAAAAGTTCCTTCACCCTTTCCTTTCTCTTTTTACCTTTAGCAAGACCGTGGATATCAAGTGGTTCTGCAATAATATCCTCAATTTTCATTCTTGGATTCAAGGATGCATAGGGATCCTGAAAAATAATTTGAACATCTTTGCGAAGCTCCTTCATTTGTCTTGGATTAAACTGATAAATGTTTTTTCCTTCAAACAAGACTTCACCTGCTGTTGGTTCAATTAAGCGAATAATCGTTTTTCCTGCTGTTGATTTTCCGCAGCCACTTTCTCCAACTAGTCCAACTGTTTCTCCTTTATTTATGATTAAATTCAAATCATTAACCGCCTTTAACGGTTTCTTTTGGATAGAAAAGTATTTCTTAACATTTTTTATTTCAAGTAATGCGTTTGATTTCTCTACCACTTTCTTACCCCCCCCTATACATGATTTAAACGATTTTTAGCCATCGGATGATTTAACCAGCATGAACTGTGCTGTGTTGGGCTAACGCCTTCAAAAACTGGTTTATGTTCAGCACAAACTTTCATTGCCATTTCACACCTTGGATAGAATGAGCAGCCCTTAGGTGGGTACAGTAAATCTGGAGGAGTTCCAGTTATGGTGGATAGTTTTTCATGCTTATCCATATCTAGACGAGGTACGGATTTTAACAATCCTTTCGTATACGGATGAGTCGGATTTGAAAAGATCTCCTCGACACTACCAGTTTCAACAATTTCACCTGCATACATCACAACAACCTTACTGCACATTTCCGCTACAACACCAAGGTCATGGGTTATTAAAATAATCGAAGTGTTGGTTTGCTCTTGCAACTTCTTCATCAGTCTTAAAATTTGTGCTTGTATGGTCACATCTAGTGCAGTTGTAGGTTCATCAGCAATTAAAAGTTTCGGCTGACAGGCAAGGGCAATAGCAATCATAACCCGCTGTCTCATCCCACCTGAAAATTCATGTGGATATTGATGAATGCGCTTCTCCGGTTGAGGAATACCCACCATTTCAAGCATGTTTACGGCATACTCAAGTGCTTCTTTTTTTGAAACTTTTCTATGACGAATAATTCCCTCTGCAATTTGCAGCCCGATCCTAGTTGTAGGGTTTAACGATGTCATAGGATCTTGAAAAATCATCCCTACTTCATTTCCTCTAATTTTCTCCATCGCTTTTTCTGATTTTTGAACTAAATTATCTCCATTTAAAAGAATAGAACCATTTTCGATTTTTGCTTGTGGGCTTGGAAGAAGTTTCATAATCGATTTAGCCGTCACACTTTTACCACAGCCCGATTCACCAACAATAGCTATTGCTTCCCCTGTTTCTACTGAAAAGGAAACTCCTCTAACTGCCTTTACCTTTCCTGCACTTGTATCAAACGAAACATGCAAATCATTGATTACTAGTATATTTTCCATCTACTTTCCCCCTCTTCTAATCAATGCAGATATTCTATTTCCGCAATTTTGGATCAAGTGCATCTCTTAAACCATCTCCGAACACATTAAACGCGAACATTGTAAGTGAGATGAGAAAAGCTGGGAAAAATAATTGATAGAAATTCCCGATCAAAATACTGCCTAATGCATCATTCGCCATCGTACCCCAACTTGCCTTCGGAGCAGGAATCCCAAGTCCTAAAAAGCTAAGTGTTGCTTCAGCAAATATTGCAGTTGGAACAGTCAATGTGACATTTACTAAGATTGGCCCCATTGTATTAGGAATCATATGTCTTCTTAAAATCCAGGAGGTTTTTGCTCCCATCGCATTTGCTGCTTGGACGTACTCATACTCCTTGAGTTGAAGCACCTGCCCACGGACCAGCCTTGCCATTGGTATCCAACCTGTTATGGACATTGCAATAATAATTGCCCATAATCCTCTTTCAAGGACGATCATGACTAAAATGACCATAAGGAGATAAGGAATGGCATAAAGCACTTCCGCGATTCTCATCATAATATTATCGACTCTGCCACCGCGAATACCCGAAATACCTCCGTAAATAATCCCTGCTACAAAATCAATCAGAGCAGCCATTAGTCCAATAAATAAAGAAATTCGCGCACCATACCATGCTCGTGTAAACAAATCTCGTCCAGAAGCATCTGTTCCGAACCAATGCTCAGCATTCGGACGTAAGTTCTTTTTTGTAAAATCCTGCTCATAATACGTATATCCGTTTATATGGGGACCAATGATGGCCATGACCCCTATAATAATAATGATTATAAGCCCTAACATTGCTAATTTATTTTCCTTTAGGCGATTCCAAACGTCTCCCCAATAGGAAATACTTGGTCTCGCAATTCTCTCTGCTTCAGCATATTTCTGTTCAACTGGTGTAAACATATCTTCCGTTAGATTTGGTTGATTTTTCATTTGCTCTCCCCCGTTACCTTAATTCTTGGATCTATCCACGTGTAGGCGATATCAACAATCAGAATAAAAAGAATCAGGATGGCAGAATAAAAAATAGTCGAGCCAAGAATAACAGGGTAATCCCGATTAAAAATACTTGTTACAAACATTTCTCCCATACCAGGGATACCAAAGATTTTTTCAATAATAAAACTTCCAGTTACAATATTGGCTATCAAGATTCCTACAATTGTAACGACAGGTAAAATCGCATTTCGAATGGCATGCTTTAAAATAATCGACCCTTTTTTAAGTCCCTTTGCTTTTGCTGTTAAAATATAGTCCTGACTCATAACTTCAAGCATGCTGGATCTCATTAATCTCGCGATAAAGGCCATGGGCATCATCGCAAGTGATAGGGACGGCAATACGGTATGTGACCATGATTTCCATGTTGCAACAGGGAACCATCTTAATTCAACTGCCAGATAATTGATAAGAAAAGTTGCAAGAATAAAGTTCGGTACAGAAATTCCAATGATTGCGAGAATCATAGAGGAGTAATCAGGCCACCTATTTCGATAAAGGGCAGCAATAATTCCGAAAAGCAAGCCAAGTGGAATCGCAATCAGCAAGGCCTGTGTTCCTAAATGTAAGGAAACTGGGAAACCGTTCACGATTAGATCATTCACTGTTAGGGTTGAAGATTTATAAGAAGGCCCAAAATCAAACTGCAAAATAGAAAGTAGATAAAGACCATATTGTACATGTAAAGGTTTGTCCAAATTATAGTAGCTTTGTAGATTATTGTAGACTGCCTCTGGCATCGTTCCCTCTTGGGCAAATGGATTTCCTGGAATACTATGCATAAGAATAAAAGTTAGTGTGACGATCACCCAAAGGGTTACAACTGCTAGGACAATCCGTTTTCCAATATACTTAAGCATGTTATCCCCCTCTTAAATCTAAAGTGCTAGCCTTAGTTTCTATTTTATAAAAATCGGGGTATGCTAATTGCTAGCATACCTCGATTAACCTGATACTTAGTTTGTTATATCCGCATAGATGAACTGAGGATAACTATTAATTGGTGTAAAGATACCAGTTACATGTGGCTTCACAGTAAACGGTTTTGTATAGAAATAGATTGGGACAATCGGCATTTCCTCCATTAAGATCTTTTCAGCATCATGCATTGCCTTCATACGTTCTTCTTGATTCATTGTCGTTTTCGCAAGATTAACTAACTTGTCGTACTCAGCATTACTCCAGTTTGCGTCATTATATGGTCCATCCGTTACCCAAAGGTCCATAAATGTCATTGGGTCTACATAGTCACCAACCCAACCCGCTCTAGAGATTTGATAGTCTCCCGCTTTTTCACGGTCAAGTTTAACCTGGAATTCAACATTCTCTAAAGTAATCTCAACACCAAGGTTTTTGCGCCACATTTCTTGAACAGCTTCAGCTATCATCTTATGCCCTTCTGACGTGTTATAAGTTAATGTTACCGCTGGGAACTTATCGAGGCCCTCTTCAGCCAATCCTTCTTCCATTAACTTTTTCGCCTCATCAATATTTGCTTCAAATAGCTTACCTGTATTTTCTTGGAAGTCCCCTGCAACATCAGGAATTCCAGGTGGTACGACTGAATATGCTGGTGATTGTCCACCTTGTGCAACGTGTTCCACAATTGTTTCACGGTCAATTGCCATTGATAATGCTTTTCTAATCTTTGCATTATTAAATGGCGCCTTCTCCGTGTTTAAATTGTAATAATAAACAGAAAGGTCAGAACCAATTTCAAACTCAGGATTATTTTCAGCTTTTAGCTGACCAATTACATCCTGTGGAAGTGGGTAGACTAAATCCAATTCACCTGATTGATACATTTGCCAAGACGTGTTTTCATCATCAATAATGACAAATTGAACCTCATCTAGATTGATTTTATCTTTCTCGTAATAATTTTCATTTTTTGCAAGCTTCATGCTTTCTTTATGCTTCCACTCTGTTAATTTAAAGGCACCGTTTGAAACGTAGGATTCTGCTTCCTGGTACCAATTTGGATTTGCTTCCTGAACAGCTTTATTAATCGGATAGTACGTATAGAAAGATGTTAAGTCTAAGAAATATGGTGTAGGCTGTGCAAGCTTGACTTCTAACGTCGTATCGTCAACTGCTTTTACACCTACAGCAGCCTCAAGTGCTGCTAGATCAGCACCTTCTTCTGCCGAATTATATGCTTCTCCACCCTCTAAATAATAGAGTTGATAAGCATATGTAGACGCGGTCTCTGGATTCAAAGCGTATTTCCACGCATATTCAAAATCATGAGCGGTAACAGGGTCACCATTTGACCATTTTGCATCACTTCGAAGCTTGAATGTCCAAGTTAACCCATCCTCGCTCGGCTCCCATGATTCTGCCATACCGGCTACGATTTCACCTTCTGGTGTTTTCTTTGTCAATCCTTCAAATGCATGTTCAAGAATCCATGAATCATGAGTTCCTTGTGCAGTACCTGGGTGCAATGAACCAGGCTCCTCATTATTATTAAGGCGCAGAATCTTTGGTCCAGATGATTCCTGTTCGTTTTCTTTACCTTCCTCACTAGGAGTTGATGGCTTTTCTGGTTCATTTGACGTCGATTCACCACTAAAACAACCAGATAAAGCTAAAAAGATAGAAAGCAATATGAACTGACCTAGCCAAATGAGACATATATAAAACACCTATCCATATTAAATTTAACACTTTTTCATTAATTTG
>NZ_JBPFDQ010000151.1:0-6715 GCF_059415045.1 Ferdinandcohnia sp. SAFN-114
TTAAACTTTTTTATGAAGGCTACCAAGCGAAAGCGCGGTAGAAAAATCTGTGTCTATTTTCTTGACATAGTATCAATGTCTGTTAATTAAACCCGCTAACCTTAAAATGGTTGCAATCAAAGTAAAAAATAAACGAATATAGTATCAGTATAAAGGATGCTGCGCTTTTCCTCAATATAAATCTTTTAGCAAATTATCAATGTCATAGTCGAGATATTATGTTATAATGACGGTATTCAAGTGAAAAATACATATAATTTAGAGCGTAAACCGCGTACTTTCTACCGTAATAAACGGATAGTTTGTGCGCGGTTTTTTTATTTACTAAAGATAGGGAGAACAACAAATGGTAAAGACTTTTGACGAGATTGATATTATTGAAAATGATGTTGAGAGACTGATCATACTCCGAAAAAGATTAGAAAAAAGTCAGTATGAATTTGCGAAAGCATTAGGAGTCTCAAGTAGTTATTTAGGTCAAATTGAAAATTACAAAGTACCTTTCACAGTGCAATTTAAAGAGCGCATAAATGACTATTTAAAACAGGAGTATGATATGAATGAGCAGGATTTATTTAGCGACCTCTGATGATAGAAATAGAGAAGATATAAGAAAAGCAGTAAAAAAGAAATATAAAAACGATTTAGAAATTATAGATATACAATCAACAAATGAACTAATGTCTGTCTTATATCAAGAATACAAAGTTTTATTTGTGGATCACACTATTTTAAAAGATATTTCTAGCATTAAAAAGGATAAGTTAAAAGGACAAATATTCTTTATGTCCCCAGGTGTAGAAGAAGATACAACATCTTCTCAAATCAAACTATTTCCTAACATCATTACCTTAATCCCATGGATACGTCTAAATGATTTTGTAAATAAGGACATTGAGAAAAACAAAATAAACTCCAATAAAGATAAGAAGAAAAAGCCCGAAGTTAATGAGGAATCTGAAGAGAAGAAACAAACTGAAGATATTAACCAAACAAAAGCTGTTGAAGAATCTATACCGGTCGAACGTGTAGAAGAAAACGACACAACTTCTGATGAAAAACCTGAAAAGGAAACTAACCCTGTAGTGAATTACTCTGATAATCCACTACTACCTAAAGTTGATCAAGATTTGTCAGCCAAGATTAAGAAAGAATGCGAAGCTTTAACAAATGCTGAAAATGATTTTGAAGACAATATGGAAGTTGAGGATGATGATGACGAAAAAGATGACCTTGGTAGAAAAACTGTAGCTAACATTAAAAATGACACACAAAAAACAGTGGCACTTTGGTCTCCATTAGGACAGGTCGGAATAACACAATTTATCATGAATTTTCCTCTTTATTTAGCGAAATTTGGAATACCTGTAGCTGTGGTAGAAGGAATTACAAAGTCGCCAAAATTAAAAACATGGTTAAATCACTATACGGAACAACCAAAGGATTGGATTTCCTCTTTAGATTATCGAACGAGTAAAGACATACACAAAAATATGAGTACGAACTTTGAGTGGGTGTATAAGGGGGTTAAATGGTATCCACTTGGTGAACCTAATGAGACTACTAATAATATTGATACTGATAAATACAAGAAATTCCTCAAAATGTTCATTAAGACTCCGTATCTGACGTTTATTTCAATGGAAAATTACGGTTCAATGTCAAAATATAATTTGGAAACATTAAAATACGTAGATGAATTATGGTTAATGGTCAGTGGAAATTACTTCGACTATCTCCAGTATTATGAATATACCTTGGATCTAATGAAAGACTACCCCGAACTCAAGCTTAGAATTATTTTTAACCAATATGAACACGGAATTAGTTATGTTAAACAAATGGAGGAGAAGTTTAACTGCAAAATAACCTGTCGTATTCCATATAATAGAGATTTACAAAGACATAGAAAGTCCAAACCATTTATAGAGCACAATGAATTCTATGAATTTTTTAAGGAGCCATTTGATAGCGCAGCTGTCCAATTATTAGGTGCAGATTATAAAAGTTTATATGCAATAGATAGGGAAAGTAAATCTATTTTTAAAAGTTTATTTGCACGCTTTTCGTAGAATGTATCTTGAAAGAGGGTTGCACTGGGTGTTATAGTTTATCTATAAATATCTTATTTTTTATTTTCTTTGCAACCTATTAATAAAGGTTAGCGGTTAACTATTAAACTAGGTGGTCTTTGGACTAGTAGATTAAAAACACACAATACGTGTGTAATTAACTACTTCCAAAGGCCACTTTTTTTGTGGAATGGAGGTGAGAGGAATGAAAGAAAAAAGTATTAAGGACATTAAAAAAGTTCTGATGAGTGGAAAAGGGTACATCCGTATTGGAAGTCACACTAAAAAGAGAATGGTTGAAAGAGGTTATACAAAAGGTGATATCGTAAGTTCAGTTATGACAGGCACACTTAAAGAAATTCAGTATGGATTTAATCATGACTTAGGGAGAAGTACTTTCAAATATGTAATTGAAGGGAAGGACTTAAGTAATAATCCGATTGTTTCTGTGCTTGCTGAGGAAGGCAAAACAGCTTATTTAGTTGTTACGGTTATGCCTCCTACGGATCATCATCGATTTACAGATTGTATTTAAAACAGGAGGGAACCAACATGAAGGACATGAGACGTACTAAATTGGAGGGATGGTTTGAATTCTATCGTATTGCCTGTCCGATTTGTGGTCACGCAGGAGGTTGTATGCAGCATAAAGATGGTGATGCGATTGTTTGCATTCGTGTAAAAAGCGATAAACCATTTAGCAAAAATTCAAGCTTACCATCGTTTCTGCACTTATTAAAGGGAGATAAAAAAAGAAAGAAAATCAATGTGGATAATGTACCTCTTTATCAGGGATTACCTAAAAAGGAGGATGCGTTATTAAACGAAGTCTATCAAGCCTTTATAGATTGTCTAGACTTGGAAGAGAGTCACTATCAGCATTTAATCTCTCCATCAAGACAACTATCTGACGAACAAATAATGGTTCGTGGGTATAGGTCATTTCCTGAACAACCTTGGAATATCGTGAAAGATATTTCGGATATAACAGGTATTAAAGATTTTAGTGGTGTACCGGGCTTTTTTGAAGCAAAAGGGAAATATGGCCATTATTGGTCAATTCAAGGTATGGAGGGTATTCTAATCCCTTTCCGTAATCACAAAAATCAAGTTGTAGGGTTTCAATACCGAATTGATAATCCTCCAAATGAAGTGAAAGTACAGGAAAGGAAACAAGGCATCCGAGCTACTGTAATTACACAACCTAATATCGTTCAAGTATCGTACGAGGGGGAAGTTTTGTTTGAACGTGAATTTGAGTTAGGCAAAACAGAAACCATCATGCATAATTCTGAAATATTAGGATGGGTGACACTTAAGAAGGGAAATAGATATTTCTGGTGTGCGAAACGTTTCTCCATAAGTGCTTAAAAACACGAAAGGAGAGGGATTAATTTATATTATCCTAACTGAATCATTGATGATAGGAATGATAGCCGTCATGTTGGCTTGAAACTATCTCCCTGAGACTCCTACATGCGTCTTTATCTTACAGGATTAAGGGGTATGAAGCTAGGTGAAGTCGGCTGAATCTAACCTAAGTTCTTACAAGTATATGGTTAGGGATAGGTCGGGGGGCTGGAAAAACTTTCTATGATGAGAATGTGTAAAGTATACACTGACAAAGTGGCGAAGGTACGGGTCTATAAATATCTGCACAGGAAACTGTGTAGCTTCCAAGAGGAAGGTAAATCACCGAAAAGTAAGATTGCCAGATATGAAATTCGGGATATCTAACAATGAGGATATACGATTTACAGGCTCAAAGTCACCATCTAAGGGAAGGCATGATAGCTAAATGATTCGGAACGTTGAAAGCAACGGACTTCTACTAAACGCCTGTAAGCGGGAAGGTTGCTATAAGGTCAACTTAAAAACCGAAGTGCATTTATCGTTGTGAGAGCAGGGGCACAGTACCGCTGAAACTGTGGAAACACAGTGGAGGGATAGCCCCAAGTCGGAATACTAATTTCTAAAGAGGACAATATATCAATCTATTGGGTTCGAGTATGACTAAGAGAAGCAAAACTCCCATAGGAGGAAAGCTGACCAATTGGCACTCAATCTCAAAAAGCAGAGACTTAGGCATAATGAATATTACGATATGCAAGCGATTCTTGACCAGTTATATAAAGATAGCCTGAATAATAAAGTTACAAATGATTTAATGTCATTGATAACATCAAGGGAAAATATAAGACTTGCATATAGAAATATTAAACGTAACGGTGGGAGCCTTACTAAAGGAGTCAATAAAACTAACATTATCAATATAGCTGCAAAAAATATTGATGAACTAGTTGCTTATGTTAGAAAGAGACTCCAAAACTTCCAACCGCACTCAATAAGAAGGGTTTATGTACCTAAAGATTTTAATGATGAACAAAGACCTTTAGGAATCCCTACGATAGAAGATAGAATCATTCAACAATGTATCTTACAAATCCTAGAACCAATATGTGAAGCCAAATTCCATAAACATAGTTATGGATTTAGGCCAAATCGTTCAGCACACCATGCAATCGCCAGATCCCAAAATCTGATGAATACAAATGGTCTACACTATGTTGTTGATATCGACATAAAGGGATTTTTTGATAACATCAATCACGGAAAACTCCTTAAACAGATTTGGAGCATAGGGATCAGGGACAAAAACCTTATTTCAGTCATCAGTAAAATGTTGAAAGCCAACATTATTGGTGAAGGTAAAATGGATAAAGGTACTCCGCAAGGCGGTATTATTTCTCCACTCTTATCCAACATTGTACTGAATGAACTTGATTGGTGGGTTAGCTCCCAATGGGAGTCATTTCGTTCTAAGAAAACTTATTCAAATAAGGGTAAACAAGATAGAGAATTAAAGAAAACAAACCTAAAAGAGGTTTTCATAGTAAGATACGCTGATGATTTTAAAATCTTCTGTAGAGATATTAAAGTTGCAAACAAAATATTTTCTGCAACTAAAATATGGTTGAAGGAAAGGTTAGGTCTTGAGGTAAGTAATAAGAAATCTAAAATTACAAATCTTCGAAAGAACTATACTGAATTCTTGGGTTTTAAACTCAAAGTTATTCCTAAAGAAAACACGAGGAACGGATACGCATCCATTAGTGATGTATCTGATAAAGCAGTTCTAAAAATGAAGAAAAACCTTAAAGACTCCATCAAAACAATTCAATACTCTAAGGAACACAAACAATTAGAAGTAGAAAGAATGAATTCAAAAATTAGGGGATATCACAACTACTACAAAGTAGCAACAAAGGTGAATATCACATTTGTAAAAATGAATTTTGTTCTCTCAAGAGTCATACACAATAGATTAAAAAGCCAATGCTCCAATATGGGTCCTGAAAGCAAAACGTACAATAAACTATACGGACATTATAACTTCAAAAGGACGTTTATCGATGGTAAACCTATCTTCCCAATTGCAGGTATTAAATTTGAAATACCTAAAAACTTTAGAAAAGATATCAATAACTTTACTAAAGAAGGAAGAGTTGCCATTCACAACAGTTTGAAAGTAGTGGATAGTGAAATACTTGTCCATCTACTGAAAAACCCAGTTATAGACGAGTCAATTGAATTTAATGATAATCGTATAGCGCTATTTGTAGCTCAAAAAGGCAAATGTGCAATCAGTGGTCAACCTTTAATAATCGGTAGGATGCATACCCATCATAAAAAACCTAAAAGCTTTGGTGGTTCTGATAAGTATAGCAACCTAATAATAGTTTCTAACTTAGTTCACACCTTGATTCATGCAACAAAAGAAGAAACTATACAACGATATATTAAATTAGCGTATCTTAGCCCAAAACAAATCGACAAAATAAATGCTTTAAGAAAAACGCTGAAGTTACAACAAATCGTTGTCTAACTGAACTTTTACTTTAGGACTTTGAGAGTGAGTAGCTTTTGATGCATTAGTTCATATTAGAAGTATTTCGATGGAACGCGGTATGCGGTGAAAGTCGCACGTACCGTGTGAGGCGGGGGAAAAACCGGAGATTATCATCAAAGGTTTACCTATCGCACCCGAAATGGGCAATAGCTACCCTGACAGTACGCTGTTGGGATGCTATACATTAAGTTCTTCTAAAAAAAATAAAGGGACGAGCTCTGGTGACCCAGCTCCAGTACATATATCTGTTCCGACAGTTAGAAAAAAAAATTGGGAAACTGGCGAAACACTGAAAACAAGAACAGTGTGGTTATCTGAAGGTCCAATAAAAACAGATATTGCTAGTGACTTAATCGAAAAAGTTTTCGACCCACAAGAGTTGTTTGTAGTAGGGGATACATTCTTAGCATTACCAGGAGCAAATTCATGGAGATTGGCTCTACCAATCTTAAAAGAGATGGACGTAGACGAAGTGAATCTCTGTTTTGATGCTGATGTGGTAAGTAATCCATATGTAAGACAACATTTAATGGAATGTGCTAAGGAGTTAAAGAAAGAGGGGTATTCAGCTAACATGGTTATTTGGAACCAAGCAGATGGAAAAGGAATAGATGACTTGTTGCTTAATTGTAAGATTCCCCACTTTAAACGATTATTTTAATGTAATTTTTCATAATTAAACGGAATCTGTTCATAATTAGCCGGAATGAATTTCATAATTAATCGGAATCGA
>NZ_JBPFDQ010000152.1:0-6364 GCF_059415045.1 Ferdinandcohnia sp. SAFN-114
CCTGTTCAATACAGAGATCATCTTCTTAAAGTAGCCTAGCTTTTTTTAAAATGTCCTTTACAAGGGGTACAGATTACTATTGGGTTCCTGCTTCTTTTTGTTTCAGCAAAGCATTTCCTCATTTTGAAGGAATCTTATTTGCGATCCTAAAGATTTTAGGTTTCTTCATTTAGTAGAATAAAACTATGCAATTTTACTTTCTGATTTCGTATCAGGAAAGGCTAAACTTACAACAATTCCAACAATTAAACATATGAAGAAGGTTCCCGCTCTCGCTGAGACAATTGCTTCTAATGGAGAAAGTGTCCATATAATGGCACTAATAAAACCGGTAATAATAGTAGCAATAACTCCTAATCCAGATGTTTTCTTCCAGAAAAATATTAATAAAACAACAACAGAGAAGGTATTACCAATTCCAGCCCAAGCAAAGCCCACTACGCCACCAACAAATGAATCAGATAATAATGAAATAATAATTCCTAGAATACCACCTACAACAACCGTGATTCGAGAAATAGTTACTATTGTACGTTCATTTAACTTTATACCCATAGATTTATGAATAATATCCTCACTAACTGAAGTTGTTACAACTAATAATTGTGAGGAGGCAGTTGACATAATAGCAGCCAAAATAGCTGCAAAAATGATTCCGGCAATCCAAGGTGGTAATAAATGAGATACCATATAAGGTAAAATCATTTCTGAGTCTGCAATTGTATCTTGCTTATAAAGAACAGAACCGAATATCCCTACTAAAAATGCACCAATATAAACAATAATTGTCCATATGTACGCAACCCACTTTGCAGTTTTAAGTTCCTGTTCGCTTTTGATTGCCATAAAACGTGTACTTAATTGTGGTTGACCACCTAGAAATCCAAAGAACCATGAAAAGTTCGTTAATAACATGGCGCCAAGTGCCAGACCAGAAATTCCACCGAACCATTGGTCAGCTCCATTGTCCATTGAAGCTAATGATGCTGTGATTGATAAATCATTATTTTTTATTTCAATAAATGCTGCAATTGGCACAATAATAAATGCCAATACCATGAGAGCACTTTGTACAGCATCTGTCCATACAACAGACATAAATCCTCCCATACAAGCGTAGGCGATAATAATGATGGCAACTACTATCGTTCCGAAGGTAATATTAATACCTGAAATGGAATATAATGTTTTCCCTGTTCCTGAAAATTGGCCTGCGATATAAAATAGAGAAAATGCACCCATAATAATTGCAGATAACAAACGTATGATTGTTCCATGTTTTGGATATTTAGCAGCAAAATAGTCCGGTAGCGTAAAAACACCGTACTTTTTCCTCTCATTCATAAATTTCTTAGATAAGAAAACCCAAGAAAAAATAACTCCTAAAAACATTCCGGATAATAACCAGATCCCTGATAATCCGGCAAGATAAATGAATCCGACAGCTCCTAAAAACATATATGCTGATTCAGCTGTGGCCCTTTCTGAAAAGGCTAGAACCCAACCAGATAATTTATCTCCACCAAGAAAATAATCTGAAGAATTTAACCTTTTTCTACTAAAGTAAATACCAATTCCTATCAATATTAAAAGATAAATTGCAATTTCCGCATAAATAATAACACTATCTGACGTGAAATTCATGATGCTGCTATATCCCCTTTACAATTCATATTATCCCTATCTGATTTACAACGTAAACTCAGTACTATATACTATAGTTGTTCAAGACCTGTGTCAATATATTAATATATAAATATTTTAATAAGGAAGTGCTTTAAATGAATAAAGAGAGGGTTCAGATCCCCCCTTTGTCAATGCATAATATTACAACTAAACTCTTTACCCATGTTGAAAAGTCTGTAGTTTCAAAGTTTGGGGAAGAAGGAGAAGCTTTGATACAAAAAGGTGTTGAGAACTTTGGATTTAAAGATGCAGAGATAATTGCCACACAAGGAACCGTAGATGGCGAGAATCATACACTATTTAATTACATTCCTCTAAATCATTCTATGGAGAATAAATATCAAAATCTAACAATCTATGCTTTAATGGCGAAATTATTTGCTCAAATCAGCAAAGCAGTTGTTGACAGATTTGGAGAACAAGGGAAAGATGCTGTTCGTGAAGGTGTCCGTACATTCGGAGAAGAACGTGGTCGTGGGATTGCACAACGGGCACGTGTTAATGGAGAAGTGAATTCACGAGAAAATTATTTAACAAACTATGATATGGGTAGAAGTGAATTATTTACTTATACCACAGAATATAAGCCAGGCGAGATTGAACAAAACTTTACTGTTTGCCCATTTGGACAACAATGGGCTGATGACGATATGCATGAGTACGGAATTTTATATTGCCAAATGATTGATCCAGCTGTTGCAAAAGGATTTAACCCTGAATTTGAGGTTGAACATGATAAATATATCTTGAAAGATGGAAACTGTCATTTCCGCTTTAAATTGGCTGACAAAAAATAACTTTAATTGGAACGAATAATTAAGATACGTATACGCACTCAGTTAGTCTAAGAAATTGATGAAAGTTAAAATCGGTTTTCTAAAGTGCCTAATACAAAAAAGATTTGAAGGTAGGGTGATTTCCCTACCTTCTTTTTGGGGAGAAAACTGCTTTTCATTCAGAAATCACCCACTTTTATAACCAATTCGTTATTGAAGTTTTCCTCTACAGAGGATTGGGATTTGGTCTACGACTTCGTCTCCAGAGATAAGGTAGGCGTGGTCATAGAGGTTGCAGACTGGGCATATATGATTTGGTATGACTTCTAATGTTTCACCAATTGCAACTTGATTTCTAAATTTTTCATTATAGATGATTGCATGCTCATCATAAAGTTGGTCAATATGAACCCCATAGTTCTTGATATAACCTATCCCCGTAGTTGCACATATTCCTTCACTTCGCGATTGCATGGTGAGTCCCTTTGCACCGACATCTGTAATGACGCGTTCATTTGTTGGTTTGCTTATGACGGTAGTGAGGACAGTTGCCGCACATCTATCGTATGAACCAATTGCATTTCCTTGTGAAACATCCATGAGGATATAAGTACCAATACGAAGTTCAGTGATTCCCTCCATTACTCCAAAATCATGCATGAGCGGTGGAGTCGATCCAATGCTAACGGTTTCAAGTTTACAGCCTAACTCCTCAGCTAAATGTGCAAAATGAAGGGTACGTTTTTGCGCTTCATCATAATGGCGGCGACATTCCTCAAGGTCCTTGGCTTTGTATGTATGACCATCGTGAGAAAAGATCCCTTTTACATTCACATGAGAGCAATTTTTAATATATTCTACTAAACTTGTATAATCACTTTCTTCTATAACACCTGAACGATTCTCACCCACTTCAATCTCGATAAGAACTTGAGCTGGCTTTTGACTATCACTAAATACTTTTTCAATCATTTCACATTGCTCAATACTGTCGACACCAAAGGAAATATCAATTGTTTCAGCAAGCTTTTTAATGCGATTTAATTTGACCTCTCCCACGATTTCGTTTGCTATAAAAATATCCTTCAGCCCGTGTTCAGCCATGACTTCTGCTTCGCCAACCTTCGCTACTGTAATACCCTTTGCACCTGCTTGCACCTGTAATTTAGCTAGTGCAGGCATTTTATGCGTCTTCGTATGCGGGCGCAGTTGAACACCATATTTATTAGCATAATTTTGCATTCTATTAATGTTGTCCATCATGATTTCTCGATCAAATAATAAGCTCGGTGTATCTAGTTCATACTTTTTCATTAAAACCACTCCTCACAAATTAATATAGTCTAGCTTCTAGTTACTTTTTAGACCTGCTCCACATAAAGGAAAGACTAGTTGTTGGTCTTTTAATTCGGGATATTTCTCTACATATTGTAAGTATCCGGCATAATTGGCTGCTGAAGTGATTTCAACATATATTCCTTTTAATGCAAGCTGCTTTCTTGCTTCTACTATACTTTCTTCAGACACACCGATTATGTCTCCACCAGTTTCTCTCACAGCCTGCAAGATTTCTGTTCCTCTTGCCGGTGCTGCAATGGCAATGCCCTCCGCTAAGGTTCCTGAATGTTCAATAGGTTCCACCGTGTTTTTACCTTCAAAAAAAGCCTTCATAAGAGGTGCACAAACTTCTGCCTGTACAGCGAGAAGTTTTGGCATTTTCTCGATTTGCCCATTTGCTAATAGCTCTTGAAAGGCAATATAGGCTCCCATAAGCAATGTCCCATTTCCTACCGGGATGATGAATGCTTCAGGCATTTTGTTATTCAATTGCTCAAATACTTCATACACATATGTTTTCGTACCTTCCCAAAAAATCGGGTTGTAGATATGACTTGCATAGAATGATTTTGTAGTTTCAACCATCGATATTGCTGCGTTTGCAGTATCTTCTCTATTTCCAGGAATCTTATGAATAACCGCGCCATGTGCTTCAATCTGGGCTATTTTTTTACTAGAGGTTGATTCTGGAACGAAAATATCACATTGGATTCCGGCCCTTGCTCCATAGGCTGCAATGGCCGTTCCAGCATTACCGCTACTATCTGCAACGACCCTATCGATGCCAAGTTTTTTCGCCATGGCAATGAGCACTACAGCCCCACGATCTTTAAAAGACAAAGTAGGCATATAGTAATCAGCTTTGGCGTAAACATTATCATCAATTTTTATGAGTGGTGTCTCCCCTTCTCCTAACGTAATCTCTTGCCATACATCATCCTGTTCAAATGGAAGAGCATCGATATATTTCCAAAGAGAATGATTTCTGGATATGGAGGTTTCAGTAAAATCTACTGCCTTCTTCTCATAATCAAGGTTTAGTAATCCACCACAATCACATTTCCATTTATTACTTTCCAACGGATATGTTGATTGACATTCAAAACAAATATAGTTCATCATCAATCTTCCTTTTCTTAATCAATATAGGCTACCGCTTCAAGTTCTATCGAATATCCATAGTGTAATTGGTTAGTTGGAACAACTGCTCGTGCAGGCTTATGATCGCCAAAATACTGTTTGTATAATGAATTAACTGTTTCCCATAATGAAATATCTGAAATATAAATCGTAACCTTCATGATGTCCTCTTTTTTGGCTACTGCTGCTTCTAAAACATGGTCTAGATTGGTTAATACTTGTTTAGTTTCGGCAGTAATATCACCACTGACTCCTGCTCCTGTAAAAGGATCAACCGGAAGTTGACCTGATATAAAAAGTAAATTCCCCTTTTGTGTTGCAGCGGAATAATGCCCTGGGTTTGGCTTCGCACCGTTAATTGTGATGAATTTCATTGAAAAAGCCTCCTTGAGATTAGAGTTTTTATGAATAAGAAGGTTTACCCTTTTGTTACTTTTTTTCTTTAATTTCTTCAATATAGCTGTACACCGTTACTTTTGAGATATTCAACTTCTCGGCAACTCTATCGATTGTTCCACGAATTAAGAAGATACCTTTTTGTTCCATAAATCGAACCATCTCAACCTTTTCATCACGTCTGAGCTGTTCTACTGGTCTATTGCCAATAATTTTATCAATCAAATCATTGGCTATCTCCTGAATATGCTCCGTTTCTTGCACATTTACCTGCTGAGGACTGTATTTTGAAGGCTGATCAGGATGTTGAGGAATTAAGCTGCTTAACCAGTTTATATTTGCAGTAATTTGTGTAGTATCAATGTTAATGCAAACGGCGCCAACGACCTTTTTGTCCTGATCTCTAATTAATAAAGTAGAAGATTTTATTAATCTTCCATCATCAGTGTGGAAATAATAATTTGCTGAATAATCATTCGTAAAGTTTTGAGATAATAACACTTCTGTAACGAGATGGTTAAAGCTTTGTCCTACATTCCTTCCGGTTACATGGTTGTTAACGGTGTACACAACTGAACTTTGAGGCACTGTTAAATCATGCAGTACAACTTCGCAATCATTGCCAAATGTTTTGGCAATCACCTCTGCCACTGGAATGTACTGTTCAAGTATAGAATTCATAAGTAAATTCCTTTCATTAGGTCTGTTCAATTAAAATATATATAAATTTTTATATAAAATCAATATTTTTTTATATATAAAAATTAGAGTTAACGCTTATTATAAATAATTTAATAAATTTATATTGACTATTTATATAATTTTTTATATAAAAAGAATAAGCAGTGTATAAGTTTATATATTTTTTATTCCAAAATGTAAGCGGTATCATAAAAAGGGGGGATTTAAGGAATTTAGCAACATTTTTCACCTATTATTTTCTTAATCTTAGGCTCTGTTAAAGGTAAATGTTGATATTTGAAACCTTCTTTTGTATAATTAGGATAAGAACAAACATTCGAGGAGGT
>NZ_JBPFDQ010000153.1:0-6361 GCF_059415045.1 Ferdinandcohnia sp. SAFN-114
AAATTAATGAAAAAGTGTTAAATTTAATATGGATAGGTGTTTTATATATGTCTCATTTGGCTAGGTCAGTTCACTTTGGGGCCCTTTTGTTCTAGTTGTTTTTTCAAGTATTGACAAATTCCTTTAACAACTTCTTTATCATTGTGAATATGAATCACATTTAATAACAAAGGTGAACGAGAGCTTTCTAGGAATAAATAATTAAAATGATGGATATATTGCTTAATTTTCTCCTCAACAACCTTAGCTAAAAATTCATTAGCGGTTCCGACAGAAACAATTTGTTCATTTTCATATTCATGCCACTCAGGATATTCAAACTCCATACTTGGTCTATACAAATTAGCCTTATCGGAATAAATATACGGCAAGAGGTTCTTTGGATGTAATCGTTCAAGGATACTACGATCAATAATTTCATCCTTTACTTCCTCTTCAATTGCTAGTTGGTACGCTATGTTTAGTGGATGAAATGGCGTTAACCATATTTTTCCGCCCTCTACTTGCATACCTAATTTAAAGATTCCTTTTTGTTCATTGTTCAACAAGGTATCTTCTTTAATCTCTTGTATAGCCTTATCTACAGCCAAAACAAGCTTAGTAGCTAACTCCTGAAGATCACTATTCATATAGGTTAAGCTTGGTAGTGTCTTGTTCTGTTTAAAATAATTTAAATATGCATCATAGCATTCAGTAATCTCAATAGGTAATGTGAGCGTATCAATATGTTGGTTTTCTACAACATAACGATAGCTATTTTCAATCCAATCACTTTCATGATATAACAGCTCTTTGAAGCGTTCAAATGGATAAAAGATTGACGTACCTTGTCTTAACTTCTCATCTTCAAATATAAAGTTTTCTTTATGTTCCCGTTTTAATTTCCAAACTTGTCTTGCACTTATCCGTGAAGATTTTGAATCAGAATCTTTTATCTCTATAGGAATGTACACTTGAAGGTATTTAATTGAGAAAAATAGTGAATTATCCTCCCAAGCTGAGTAATCTAACTCAACAGTAAGCTTCTCTTTGTCAGGCAGATTAACTGTTTGATAGCCCTCTTGTATGACTTGGTACTTTTCTTCGCCAAAGGAACCAAATGAAATTTTGTCTCCTTCATATTTTAGAACGATTCTTGAATCAGAACCATTTACAACAAGGTGATAATTCGATTCTATGCCTTCAAATTGTTTTGCTGAAAATGGGACAATCAGAAAATTAAACTCGTAACCGGATTTTGATTCGTCTTTATGCTTATATTTAACTTGGTAAAATTTCGCCTCATTCAATGTAGAAGGTAGCTTTACCTTTAGTTTTTTGCCGCTTACCTCCGCATAAGGTGTACTCTTTTTATGAATGAATTGGTTTTTCAAATAGTCATCAAATTCGAACACCATTTCAATAGATTCGCGTTCATCTGAATTAAAAATGATTAAATGACGTTTTCGTTGTCCAGCTTTGGTCTCTTGAAATGCTTTTTCCCAAAACTCAAGACTCTTATTACCCTTCTTTGTATTTCCAGCAAGGTATTGAAGTGAGCTACCTTTATTATTGTCATACGAATTTTTCACGGGGGAAAAGTCGTTTTCAAACCAATTATCCTTTTTTAACTTATTTTGCATCTTATCATCAAATAGCTTCTCAAGTTCTGTTTCCTGTGTTCCATAATCATGTATACGTTGTACATTTTCGAAAAGCCAAAAGTTCTCTGCTAAACGACTGCGAATGTCCGCAGACTTCATGTTGGAGCTTTTATTTAATTCATTATCAATGAATAAATGCAGTGATTTGAAATCACCAGTTTCAATCTTACCTTTTTCGATTAACGAAATGACATCTGCATAATCCCATAAAGAGGTTTGAATAACGACATCTTCTAACTTTTTATCTAAATGAAATCGAATAACCTCTTTTTCTGGCTCACAAAGCTGTTCATTTGTTTCCAATTCTTCTTTTATGTATTTTGTAATTGATAGGATGTTAAATGGCATCCCTTCTTTTTGTAAATCGCTACTGCCTCCTCGAATACTATCAAGCGTTTCATAACATATACTTAGTAGGGCCGTTTCCTTCCATTCATTATCTTGTTCACTAACTTGGTTTCTTAATGTAACTAAGTAATCTGGCGTTACATCATTAATAGTTGCTGCAACCACTACTCTTACTGAGCCCATCATAAGGCAAAAGGTTTGATATGGTGAACCTTGTTCGTGCTTATACACGAATGGTTCTGCGATTCCATTTTGACCGAGCGTTTGATAAAAATCCTTAACGTTATCTTTACTATCGAATTGTAAATAAAACCGTTCGCCACCACTTAATTGTTCTGATTCGAGAAATCGAATCAACTTTTTACTCATGTATTGATAAAATTGGTTTAACATACTGGGCATCACCACTATCACTTTTTTTCTCAATTAAATTGAGTTTATTAAACAACTTTATAATCTCTTCTCGAGAATAGCGATCAAAATAAACACCGCGTCTTTCAAACTCAACAAATAACTGTTTAAGTGAAATCTTTTCCTGTTTAACCGATACAGCTGTAAGAAGAAGGAGAAAATCCTGTGTCACATTTAAGGTATAACCTAACGAACCCCTTGTTTTTAAGAAATAAACCTTCCCGATTTCATTAATGTAAAGAGCATATCTTGAAATAGTCTCTTTAGTTAACCCCAACGATATCTGCTTCTGCAACTGACGATAGGCTTCTTCGAGACTTCCTTTCTGTTCAATCCCCTCAACATTATTAAGTACAATTTCAGAGTATTCCTTCGTCCAATCAAATAAATTTGAGTACACCTTTTCTCTATCTGCCTCTGCCAGTGTCTCAAAATGCTGAACAAGATCTTTGTATAATAGATTTTCTTGATTTAAAAGATAATTAACATGCTCAAGAGTATTCATATGACTAAGTAGTTGTTTGGACGCCTCTGTTATCAGCTTAAAGCCATTTGTCGTTGCTTTTCGATTACGATTTGTGGCTTCCCAGTCAAGATTATAGAAAACAGGACTCGCTACCTCTTTATCCATTTCCTCATATTGATTTAACTTCAAAGTTAATTGTGTTACCGAAAAGAAGTAATAATAAGCTATAAACAAACTAATATTGTTCATAAAGAAATCACGATTAAGCGTTAAAGTACGTAAATCTTCTAAGAATAAATCCTTAATAAAAGGAAAAGCCATCGCATATGTTTCTTTTGTGTTGCCAGCCTTTAATTCAGGCAGTAATTTATGAATCAATCTTACCAACACATGTTCATTTTCTTTTATTTGTAGTATTTCTTCTAAAATTTGGCTGTTGTGCTTTAATAACACATCATAGATATACTGAGCAATATCCTTTTCCCCAGTCGCCTCTTTCGAATCGGATAATAAAAGATACTTGAACATCATCGGATGAAACAAGCGGATACCGTTAGCACTATAGAGAAATGTTTTTAAAATATCTTCAAAATAAGGTCGATCTTCCTCATTCATTTGAACATTTTCACTGACTTTTGTGATAAAGGTCTCGATGTCAAGCTCATTTTCATCATCTGTCTTATGATATGTTTTCTCTTCAACAAGACGAAAAAACTCTCCAATTACAGGTGCAAAACCATTTGCAAATTTAGCACGTTCAGGATTTCTCGTCTTAAAAGGTAGTAATGTAACCCTTTTATTAATCGTATGCTTTAATGTTTTCTTCCCGTTTTTTGTTTTCACACTTAGAGATTTTCTGAGTGCTTCTAACGTATAAACCTCAGGTTTCATGTACTCATTCACCCCTCCCTATTGAACTTAAAACCAAAAAACTCTTCATATTCCAGGCGGAACATGAACTGTGTCTTCATGTCTTTTATTAAAATTTCTTCCTGCTGCTGTCCAAATGGAAGTAGACTGTCAATAAATTTAATAAATTGAATCGAGTCCTCTCGATCTTTCCTATTGAGTCGATACCCTTGAAGTACCTTACCAATCATTTCGTATAATGGTAAGTCAATTTCCACATGGTGAACCTGTTTATAAGGAGCGCATCGAAATCCTAGAAATAGTGTTGGAGTAAACCGGAAGATAATCTCCTGTGATTCGTTTTTAATCGTTACCATCTCTTTTTTGATTTGAATAGGAGCCGCAATTCTTATCAAATTCCCTTCATCATCAAGATAAAGGTATCCATTTGTTGGGCTTCCCTTCCAGAGATAGATTGATTTCTCTACTTCAAAGTATAAATCTAGTAGATTACGTCCATTATCTGTGTTGTAAGCATATAAATATTTCATATAATTTTCGTAGACCGTATCCTTAAACGATTCTTTTAAATGTGAGTCATAAAGAAAAGATGCTCTAATAAGTAATTCACTTAATTCCCTTTTAGTGTCTTTATCTAAGAAGGCAATATTTTCAACAGGTTCTAATAATTGAATCCATTCTTGTGCAGATGAATCAAAAATGATATCCCGATAATAGACGTAATAGTTCCCTGAGTTATAAAGTGAAACCAGCTTTTCGTCAACCTCTTGTGTCCGAAAGTGAATTGGATCTTGATTGCCTAACATTTTCAAAACAGGTGACTTATCTCCACCCTCAAATAATAGATTGGGTAGCAAATGCGGCAGCATATCAATAAAATCATGCGTTTTTAATTCCTCTGCAGCAGCAGGTACGAGTATATCGTGAACAAAATTAAGTAACTCACGTGATGAGATTATGAGTTTGTCCTTCATGATTGTTTTGATTATTAGTTGAATAATCTGTTGCTGCATTGACTTCGAACTAAACATTTTAAAATTAATAAGTAATGGATTATACGAAAATTTATCTTTATCCTTTTGATAGGCCACATAAAATGGATTATCAGAATCCTCTTTTGTGATTCTTTCAAAAAGTGTTGACATATAGGTAGATATAGGACCGTCTTTAGTTAGTTCAAATGAATGGTAATCAGCAAAATTCACAAGCTTGAATGTATCATGCTCAGCAGGTGATGAAATGACACCAGATTCAAATACCCTAGCTTGTTCTATATAAGCCTTTAGTTTCTGATATTTCTCCTGTGCATAGGTTGATTCAATAAAGTTATGTAGTACACCAAGGTTGATGGCTAAAATCAATTTCTCACTTGATTCATCAATAAGAGAATCAGAAAATGGTTCAAGAACCTCAGACAGCGTGTCCATTGAGTTTTTCTTCGGGTCAAAACTCTCTGTTGCGTCATTGTGGATTTTAAATTGACTTATTAGCTCCGGCTTTGTCGTAGATAAATAGCCTAGTAAATGGGATTTTCCATCTCCAACACTCCCACATAAAAATATTAATTTGCTACCAGGTGAGTCCTTACATTCTTGTAAATGTGACTCAAATGTATCTTGTATTGGCCGTTTAACATGCATATATTTCTTAAAATCACTTAATTCCTGGTATCCCTCAACAGCCTCTTGTGAAGATTCTCTTAATTTGCTCAACTGATAAAGCAAATAAGAGTTATGAAGGGTTGGTAGTTCACGTTCTTCTACTCTTTCTACCACTTTCAATTGTTCCTCTTTTTCTAGAAAATCAGGTATGTACTCAGCCAATAGTTTTTTTACCTTCTCATCAAGTGTTTCATATTGTGGATCTTGGTATGGTGGAACCTCCTTGTCTGGACTTAACACATAGGATTCAACAAACCACTTTACTATAAAAAACAAATTATGATGGACCTTAAATGCGTCCGAAATAGGTATTTTCTTATCATTATGTATAGCTGCATTACCCATTCTCCGTATTCTGTCCAACGCACTGAATACATTATCTTCTATAATACCTTCATTTTTTAGCAACATATTCTTTTCTGCTTGATTCGCATGTGACGGATAGTCCATTTTTTCTTGTATATAAACTTCTTTTACTAGGAGTTCCGCTAGCTTTCTTGCCTTAAAAAGAGAAGCATCAATGTCTTTAAATAAAAGTAGCTCAAAATCCTTTCCAAGCTCGGCCCATTCCTTGCTAAAAACTTCAATAAATTGCAAGGCATATTCTTGTTTCATTACATTTTCACCCCCACAAATTCTTAACAAAAGGGATATACCATTGTTAGTCCCTTTGATCCTATCTAAATGCTAACATGCAAGCTTTTTTACATTCAGTAAAAAGTTAAAAGGCATATTGCATTACTTTCAACAATTACCTTTTCAAAGTAAATTATATCAAATATTTCCATCAAATAAAAAAAGTAGCCATTAATTTGGCTACAATCTTCATTTTAAATATTAAGATTTCTGATTACTCTTTCTACGAGCAGCAGGAAATTAATAATATAAAGGCTGTGTTAAATTTTAATGTTGATATTCATTATAAAATTAGGGATACCTAAATGGTTCCCTAACTTTTGTAA
>NZ_JBPFDQ010000154.1:0-6278 GCF_059415045.1 Ferdinandcohnia sp. SAFN-114
CCCTATGGAATATAGAGCTAGAGCCGCTTAAATCATTTTTATTATTTCCACTGTCTACTTGACAGGGTGCAGTTCATTGTCGAATGCCTTTTTTCTATTTTTTCACCTATTTCTTTATATTCCTCTTCATTCTAACTTAACTGACAAAATAAGAACTAATCTTCCAAAATTTCTCTTTTATTATCGGCATGAAGTGACAGACTTCCATATAAGATGTACTATATACTATTTTTTAAGCTAACTAGTTTACCAATTGCAAATACATGTTTCGAAGGTGAAGTAACTTTTGGTGAAAGGAGAAATGGGGTGTCTATTTATTTAGATGTAATCTGGCTGTTAAACTTTTTCTTTGACGCCTTATTATTACTTTTAACTGCAATGATCCTAAAGAGAAAGATTGTAAAATGGAGAATCTTAGTAGGTTCATTTATTGGATCTTTGCTAGTGCTCTTAGTGGTTTCTCCTTTTGCAGAAATTGGGTCTCATCCTGTTACAAAACTTCTCTTTTCAATCGTAATTGTAGGAGTTGCTTTCGGATATAAACGATTTCGCTATTTTTTACAAGGATTATTAACCTTTTATTTTGCTACTTTCATGATTGGAGGTGGGATGATAGGGGTTCATTATTTTTTAGAATTTGATGTTCAGGTTTTTGATGGAACAATCATGACTCAGTCTACCAGCTACGGAAACCCAATTAGTTGGGGGTTTGTGCTAATCGGTTTTCCACTCTTATGGTACTTTTCAAAAAATAGAATGGAAGACATTGAAACGAAGAAAGTTTTCTATGATCAGATTGTTGCTGTGAAACTTGAAATAGATGATGTCATCTTGCATTTACAAGGTTTAGTCGACAGTGGAAATCAATTGTTCGACCCAATTACAAAGAGCCCAGTTATGATCTTAGACACAACAAAATATGAGGGTCAATTTCCAAAAGCACTGATGGAACAATCCAAAAATATTGAGCTCTTAACCAATGATTCTGCAACAGAATCTCATAAATGGGAAAGTCGTGTAAGACTTATTCCATATCGTGGGGTTGGCCAAGAACATCAATTCTTATTGGCAGTTAAACCTGACCGAATAACAATCTATCATCAAAATGAAGAAAATATCGTAAAAAAAGGATTGGTGGCATTCAACCATACTACCTTATCAACTGATGGGGAGTATGATTGTATCGTACATCCGAAAATGCTTGTTTCAAGCTCCATTCAGACAGCTTCATAATAAGTAAGGCTGTGTTAAAGGTCGATGTTGTTCTTTATACTTTGTTGATTGGAGTGGAAGGTACGAGACTCCTGCTGGAAAAGCGTGTCCAAGGGAGACCCCGCAGGAGCATAGCGACGAGGAGGCTTCCGGACCGCCCGCGGAAAGCGAGTACCTGCAGCGGAAATCAACACTATTGTTTAACAGAACCTAAGGAAAAATAAACAAATTTATTCTAATAAATATCATACTCACGCTTTTTACAAATTAGAAGGGAGAACTTATCTGTGGCTAAATTAAAATTAAAACTTACATATTGGTGGTATAAACTTTTAATAAAATTAGGTTTGAAGACAGATGAAATTTATTATATTGGTGGTAGCGAGGCTTTACCTCCACCGTTATCAAAGGATGAAGAAGAGGTTCTTTTAAATAAGTTGCCTAGTGGCGACCAAGCCGCAAGGTCGATTCTTATTGAAAGAAACCTAAGACTTGTAGTATATATCGCACGAAAGTTTGAGAACACAGGAATAAATATCGAAGATTTAATTAGTATTGGAACAATTGGGTTAATCAAGGCTGTCAATACCTTTAATCCTGAAAAGAAAATCAAACTTGCAACCTATGCATCTAGATGTATTGAAAATGAGATATTAATGTATTTACGACGAAATAATAAAATAAGGTCCGAGGTTTCCTTTGATGAACCATTAAATATTGATTGGGATGGTAATGAACTATTATTATCAGATGTTCTAGGAACAGACGAAGACATCATTACAAAGGATTTGGAAGCGAATGTCGACAGAAAATTATTAGTGAAGGCTCTGCATCAATTAAATGATCGTGAAAAACAAATCATGGAATTAAGATTTGGATTAATTGGTGGAGAAGAAAAGACGCAAAAAGATGTTGCCGATATGCTTGGGATATCGCAATCGTATATTTCAAGACTAGAAAAGCGAATCATTAAACGACTTCGAAAAGAATTTAACAAAATGGTGTAAATAAAAATTATTTTTCCTTTATAGCTATTGATTTTACTGTTTTTATAAACAAGGTATGGAAATAGTTGTGAATTCGAAATGCATATTTTTCCCTCTAACGGAGATACTTAACTTTGTACAGCAACTCCTGTTAGGAGGGAAAGAATTGACTCGAAATAAAGTAGAAATTTGTGGTGTTGATACTTCAAAACTTCCAGTACTAAAGAATGAAGAGATGCGGCAATTATTCCGACAAATGCAAAGTGGCGATTTGTCAGCCCGCGATAAGCTCGTAAATGGGAATTTACGACTTGTTCTCAGTGTAATTCAACGGTTCAACAACAGAGGAGAATTTGTGGATGATTTATTTCAGGTCGGATGTATCGGTCTGATGAAATCAATCGACAACTTTGATCTTGGTCAAAACGTAAAGTTCTCCACCTATGCAGTCCCGATGATTATCGGCGAAATTCGGCGCTATTTACGAGACAACAATCCTATCAGGGTGTCGCGCTCATTGCGGGACATTGCCTATAAGGCTTTGCAAGTAAGAGAGCGTTTGATGAGTGAAACATCAAGGGAACCTACAGCAGAAGAAATTTCAAAGGTTCTTGAAGTGCCACATGAAGAAATTGTTTTTGCACTTGATGCGATTCAAGACCCTGTATCATTATTCGAACCGATTTATAATGATGGTGGGGATCCAATTTTTGTGATGGATCAATTAAGTGATGAACGAAACCGTGATTCAAATTGGATTGAAGAGATTGCCCTAAAAGAAGGAATGAGACGACTAAATGATCGTGAAAAACTAATCCTTCGAAAACGATTTTTTCAAGGGAAAACACAAATGGAAGTTGCTGAAGAAATCGGAATCTCTCAAGCTCAAGTTTCACGTCTTGAAAAAGCAGCTATTAAACAAATGAATAAGAACATCCAAAATTAATGATGGATTCGTCCAGTAAATGGACAAGTTATAGCATGTATAGTGTGAAATATCAGACATTCGGTGAAATCGAATGTCTTTTTTATCGCCTTTTTATCGTGTGAAATTAAAGCCTTTCAATTCGTCTAATTTTGTCTCATAAAAGGCAGTAATCCAGTCATATAGTTTACTATAAGGAGGCGGAGGGAAATGGTGAAAATTTCTGATTTTCAGGCGAAGGATGTTGTAAGTGTTGTTGATGGAAAAAGACTTGGTAATATTGGCGATATCGACATTAACTTAACAACTGGAAAAATAGAGTCCATTATTATAGGTGGCTATGGAAAAGTATTAGGCATATTTGGTCGTGAGGAAGAGATTGTGATTCCATGGAGAAACATTATCAAAGTCGGTAAGGATGTGATTTTAGTGCGAACTCAGAATACAATTGAGTAATCGCGCTAAATTTTGACATTTTTCCTAACATATTCTCCTTTCTTTTGCTAAGATGTGATAAAATAGGCAGAAGAAGGAGTCATTATCTGAATACAAAATATTGTCATCATATCTAGGTCAGATGTGTTGATAAATGTGAATAAAAGGATGTTATTATGAAGCTTGAACCATTTACTCAAAAGGCAGAACAAGTTTTAAAACTTTCCAGTTGGAGCCATATTTCAGATGAACTGGTTGCTGGTTTTACGACTAAAAATGGTGGAAATAGTGAAGGTGATTTTAAATCCTTTAATCTTGGTTTACACGTAAAAGATGAGGACAACTTGGTTATTTCAAACCGAAAACAGCTTGCAGATATTCTCCGCTTTCCACTTGAAAACTGGGTATGCTCCGAGCAAACACATAAAAATAACATCACTAAGGTCAGTAAAAAAGATCTTGGTTCAGGTGTTTTTACATACGAAGGTAGCATTAAGGATACAGATGGGTTATACACGACAGAGAAAAATATTCTGTTAACCCTCTGCTATGCAGACTGTGTTCCACTTTATTTTTTTGCACCATCTAATCCAATCATTGGAATTGCTCATGCAGGATGGAAGGGAACTGTTCAGGATATTGCTGGAGAAATGATTCGTGTTTGGGGTAATGAAGGTGTTAAACCAGATAATATCCAGGCAATAATTGGACCTGCAATAGGCAAATGCTGCTATATTGTGGATGATTACGTTATAAATTTCGTGAAAAAAATGGACAAAATAGATTCAAAACCATACGAAATAGTGAATGACAACCAATATCGGTTAGATTTAAAAGAACTGAACTATCAGCTGATGGTGAGTGCAGGAATTCCTCCTGAAAATATTCAAGTTTCCTCGTATTGCACGTCCTGTGAGAATCAGAATTTCTTTTCGCATCGAAGGGATGCCGGGAAAACAGGAAGAATGATGAGTTTTATTGGCTTTAAGGAGGATTAATTTTTAAATGAGTGTAAAAGAAAATCTATGCAACTTACAAGAAAAGATTGAACAAGCATGCAAGCGGTCAAATCGGCCAGCCGATTCTGTTTCAATTATTGCTGTAACGAAATATGTAAGTGTTGAAACAGCTAAGGAAGCAATTGCAGCAGGAATTACGCATATTGGAGAAAATCGTGACGAGGGTTTGATTAAGAAGAGAGTAGAAATTGGGAATGAACCAACATGGCATTTTATTGGTTCTCTTCAAACAAGAAAAGTTAAAAACATGATTGAAAAGGTGGACTATATTCATTCACTCGATCGATTATCGTTAGCAGAAGAAATTCAAAAGCGGGCTAGCAGTAAAATAAAATGTTTCGTACAAATCAACGTATCTGGAGAAGAGTCGAAACACGGAATGTCACCGGAAAATCTTGAGTCATTTCTAAAGGAACTTGAAAAGTATCCCTCTGTCGAGGTAGTCGGATTAATGACAATGGCTCCATTTACTGATGATCAAGATGTTATTCGCTCATGCTTTCATAGACTTCGAAAACTAAGAGATGATGTACAAGCTCTTGGTTTGCATCATGCCCCATGTACTGAATTATCGATGGGTATGTCGAACGATTTTGAAATTGCAATTGAAGAAGGGGCTACCTTCATTCGAATAGGTACTTCATTGGTTGGTAAAGAATTTTAACTTTATTCGTCAAAAGTTATAACGTATAAAAATGGAAAATGTGAGATATTATTCAGTTAGATCTAAAAAGTCTGACTGATAAAGTTAAAGCTTTCGGCGTAGACCTGCGATTTTTAAAGGAAGTTATTCGAGCAGTAAGATCAAAGACTAATCCTGTGGCAACGTCTTAATGACCCACTACCTGTGCCTAAAATCTGGGCGCAAATACGCCAAGGCTCATTTGATAAGAGAGAGGTGTTACAATTGAGTATAAAATCCAAATTTAAAAGCTTTTTTGCATTAGAAGATGAATATGATTATGATGAAGAAGATTATTTTGAAGAAGAAATAGAACCAACAAAGGCTGTAAAACCAGCTGCAAAACAAAATGTAGTCAGCTTACAAAGTGTTCAAAAGTCTTCTAAGGTTATTTTGTTTGAACCTCGAGTATATGCAGAGGCACAGGAAATTGCCGATCATTTGAAAAACAGACGAGCAGTTGTTGTTAATTTACAACGTGTTCAACACGATCAAGCAAAGAGAATCGTTGATTTTCTAAGTGGAACTGTTTATGCCATAGGTGGCGATATTCAACGCATTGGTGCAAATATTTTCTTATGTACACCTGACAATATAGATGTGTCAGGAAATATTTCTGAGATTGTTTCTAACGAAGATTTTGCTGAAAAGGGGTGGTAATCGAAAATGGGTATTATTTTCGGTATCTTAAGTCAAGCGCTGGTACTTTATTCTTATGCGCTGATCATTTATATTTTGATGTCTTGGTTTCCAAATGCACGTGAATCTGGGATTGGTCAATTTTTAACAAGAATTTGTGAACCATACCTAGAGCCATTCCGTAGATTTATTCCACCACTAGGGATGATTGATATTTCCCCAATTGTAGCAATCCTAGTGTTAAATTTCGCTGGTAGAGGAATTCATGCTTTGCAAAGCATGTTCTAAAAAGGGCCTTCATACTAAACTGGCACCTATGTCAAGGACACAATAAAAAAAGAGACTAAGCAGCTTGAAGATGATTCCTATATTGAATAGGG
>NZ_JBPFDQ010000155.1:0-6211 GCF_059415045.1 Ferdinandcohnia sp. SAFN-114
TACAAAAAATTTGTATATACTAGTAAATCAATATTAAACAATATAAAATTAGTTTAGACTTTCTTGTCCTTTTACAACTGACTTCTGGATATTCCGTTTCCAATCTATCAAGACTTGCCCAATGAGTCGTTGCCTTTTTGCCTTTTAGTAAACCAGCCTTTGCTAATAGCAAAGCACCAGTACATACAGATGCCATAAGTTGTACATTTTTCATTTCATTTTCAATCCACGAAATTACAGTTTCGTTATGAATCTCTCTTTCCCTTGCACCCAAACCACCAGGAATAATTAAAATATCAAATCGCGGCATATTATCCAGACTATAATCAGGCTGAACTCTTAAACCATTTCTGGCAACAACTATATTACCTTTTTCTGATATAGTTTCAACAATAAACGGCTTATCACCATTTTCTAATGCCGTTACTGAAAAACTTCAAATGGTCCAGCAAAATCTAATACTTCAACATCATCAAATAGAAAAACTCTTACTCTCCATTGACTAATGTTCACTTGAATTTCCCTTTTATTAACATTTTATCTTTATATTCTAACATAACCTAATTGAACTAAACTGCTTCGTTAGCACAATTAATCTTTTATCTCATTAGAAAAGGATACAAATAAAAAAACACCTATTAAGGTGCAGAAATCGAAGGGCATTAACTAGCCCCAAATGGTTATTTAATTAATATTTTCTATAGCCTCATCATCCTCAAAAAGTGATAATTGCTCAAATCCTGTAAATGGTGTTGAAACTTCTTGTTTTAACCTACTAATGTATTGTTTTCCTAATTGAAGAAATGCTGCATCAGTATTTTGGTGTGAGTTCCTATTTATTCGTTTAATTAACCACTTTTTGTTTTGACTGTCCCAATAAAGATAAGAAGAAAATTCTTTTTTAGACATATCTTTTAAGATTTTTTTAATTTTATCCATTACTGCTTTTTTTATATCAGTACCGATTAAGTTATGTAAATCGGGGATAGAACAAAACGTTTCATTAACTACTTCGTTTATTGTAAATTCGAGATGGTTGATTTTAGCGTACTGAAATATCTTATTTATTACTCTCGGAGCAACGTGTTGTAATTTAGATTCTTTATCGTAAAAAATAATTGTTGGTATTTTTAGAGAATTGTAGAAAAAATCACTTAATTTTTCGCAAATTTCTTTATCAATGATTCTTCTATAAACTATTTGTAAGGAATTAATAGTAGAATCAACTGTAAGTACAGGGAAATTATAACCGTTGGCTTGGAGAAAATCAGTTACTGTTGCTACTCTGCTTTTGTTTATCCCGAGAATAGTTTGTAAATTATGTGTATCTATATCTTTATAAAAAGCTCCTCCTACAGAAAGATACTGTTTAACAGGGAGGCTTTCATATTTATTTAATTGTTCAGTTTCTAGGTTACTCGCTTTAAACCCCTTTAGCTCAAAGCCTAAGGAAGTATTTTTAATAGGGTTAGATAAATAGATATCAAATTTAACGGTACCTACTGCCGTATCTACCGAGCGATCAATAGAAACAATTCGGTATCCTTCTTTGAAAAATATGTTATCAATAGCTCCCGAGTTATGCTCGGAACTCATAGCAATAATTATATTTAATAAATCTAATTCACTATACAAGCGTAAAGAAGTCATGTTCAACATTCGCTCCTTTAAAAAATGAAGTTGCATCTATAGATTGATGAATATTAGTAATTAATCTTGCAATTGTATTACCGCATGAACCCTTTGGTAAGAGGACTCTGATTAAATTAGGCATTACCTCAAATTCCAAGTTTTTACCATAGTTTCCGGAGTGAAGGTCAACGGCATTCACCCGACAGTAATTTTCACTTCTCCAATCAGGAACCCCCCATAGATTGAAAGGTTTATTCCCGGAAAACATTGTGTCTACTAATGTTTCTAAGTTAATATCAGGACGGTTTAAATATATATCAATTGGTTGACCTTTTAAACCATGGTTGTCGGGGTTAAAACTATATGAATAATCTTGTTCTAATTTTGTTATTTTTGTGCTGTAACTAGATAGTATACTTTGAACTATCGAATGATGTTTTGAAAAGGACGTCCCTCTGCCAGTTATTTTTCCATAATAGGTAATATCATCAACAATAAAGTTTTCGCTATTTTCAAATGATTTTTCTAATAGGGAAACCTTATTTATTCCAATTACTTCTTTCAAGTCTGATTTTTGTAAAAGAGTCATCATTTTGTTGACATATAAACGCCTTATATCTAAATTAAGTGTGTTTTGATTTGGGAAAATAAAATCATCTATTTCTTCTTTTTTTAAGTACTCTGTGAAAGAAATACCCATTCCATAAATCTCACCAAACTTTTTAAGCCCAGTTAAAAATGGTATAGGAAGCCATATATTATCAATATTTTTTTCTCTTAAAATAATCTTATGTATAAAATCACTATTCTTGGCTTTTATAGCTGAATGAAGTACCCAAAAGCGCTTTTGAGAAACATCTAGATAAAGTTCCCCATCATCCGAATCAATAACAAAAAGATTTTCATCTTCAGTTTCCCTTACTTTCAAATGCATTTTTTTTTGGTTATCAAAAGTTTTTTGTAAAAAACAATTTATTTCATTATGATCGGGGATAGAGTGATGATGAACATGACTTTCAATAATATACGATTTTAATTGATTAGTTTCATTCTTCTTCTCTTCTCTAAATCGAGAGTAATTTTTATATAGAACTTCTTCAAATCTAGAAATCATCTCACTTCTATTTTTAACCATTAATATCTCCCCTCCTTCCCCGTTTTCTTTATTTTAGTTTATTTTTCTTGATTTTGGTGAATTTTTTGATTTATTTTTAAAGTTTTAGGTATAAAAAATAGTTATTCGAAGTTATTTGAAGATTTAGTCGCAATATGTTATTTATTAGGTAGAATATAATTTAACCATTCTATTGAGATGAGGTGTTAACTTGAGCAGAGAGGTTGGACTGAAAATAAAATAGAACGTTACATTAAAGAAGGTAGAGGTAAAGGAGAATTGTCAAATTATAAGCCATGGTTAATGGTTCAAGATGTCAGTAGTGACGGAAATTTCCCGTGAAGTAAGGGCTGGAAAACACCAGGATTCACCAACTCTTGTCTAACTTAGAAAGAAGTTACTTTTATTATTTAGAATGGGCAACTAATGTTATAGATATTAGAGAACAATTCCCCTTAGAACGACAAGAAACCTTAGAGATTTCTACAGAACTAAATATTCCTCACCCTATTGATGAAGATACTAAAACACCAATTGTATTAACTCCGATTTTTTAATAACCCTAAATGAAAGCAATATATTTATTACATAGCAAGAACAATAAAACCGTCAGAGAAATTTGAGGATCCCCGTGGAAATTCACAATAAATGAGAGTGAAATGTGAATTTTTCAAGGGTTATAGGTAAGTAACAAGCCTTAAACCCTTGATAAATCAAAATATACCGGCGTTTAATTACATTGTGCCGCCCGTAACCTGCTAAAGTGTAATATTGTTAACGAGAAGTGCAAGTAATGCGGTAAATCAAGGTTTTAGATATTATTTACTGTAATATCTTTAACGCTGATTTACCGTTTTTCATGGGAATGCGTTAGCAAATTGTAAACATCTTTGTTTTCTTTCCCTATAAAAAAGGTACGGATATAAGGACTATCATTTTGTAAGTGACTTTTTGTTTTATGCATATTTATTCGTTTACTAAAACTTCTGACTCGTTTAATTGTAAAGCCGGAAGTGTAAAGTAAATGGAAGTTCCTTTATCCGGTTCACTTTCCGCCCAAATTTGCCCCTTATGAGACAAGATAATTTCCTTACATATAGCGAGACCAAGCCCATGTCCTTCCTCTGAGGTACGTCCTTTCCTTGTATAGTATCGTTCAAAAATGTTTTCAAGATCATCTGGATCAATTCCGGAACCGGAATCATGGATGGCGAAAATAACATCATCAGATTTTTCCTCCGCGATTAACTGCATATGAATCATACCTTCTGATGTATGCTTAATGCTGTTACCTATCAAATTTGATATTACCTGGTCAATTCTTTGGATATCTACGTTAACCAATGGATAGAGCCTGCTTTGCGATAAGGGAACTGAAATTTTGAACTCCAGCCCACTTTTCTTTACATCCCATTCGTGCTGAGTGCATAGATGGAGGAACAGTTTATCTGCTACAACATTTTCCATTAAAAAATGGGTATTTCCAGCTGTAAGCTGGGACAAATCAAATAGATCCTGAATGAGCCGATTTAATGAATAAATGCGTTCCCTGGTTCTTTTTAGATAGTCTAGTTGTTTTTCAGGAGTATTTACTATTCCATCAATAATTGCCTCAATATATCCTTGAACGGATGTAATCGGTGTCCGTAAGTTATGCGATATATTTGATAATAAATCACGTCTTAATACTTCTTCCTTTTTTAGTTTTCTGTTTGCTTCAGCCAGCTCTGCTATAGCATGTTCAAGTTCCATTGTTCGTTCCTTAATTTTATCTTCGAGCGTTGCGTAGAGCCTTGCATTTTTAATAGAAATAGCCGCTTGAGAAGAAAGCATCGTGAGTATGTTAATATGTTCCTCTGTAAACGCGTGAGAAATCAAATTGTTCTCCAAGTATAAAATTCCAATTACCTGGTTTTGAAGGCATATTGGAAAAGATATAATAGATTTTGGCTTACTTTTCTTAATATAAGGATCATCTACAAAAAGTCCAAATAAAGATGCATTTTCCAGAACTACATGTTCCCTTGTTTTATAGACATAATGAATGAGCAGTAAAGGGAGTACATCACTAAGTTCATTAATATCACCAGACAAATCTGTTAAAAAACTTCCATCCAAATCTCTTTTAACAGCCATGTCCAATTCATTATTTTGGTACAATAATAAATATCCTTTTTCTGCACCTGCTGTCTCTAATAAAATGGTTATCAGAGTAACAATTAATTGTTCGAAATGGATTTCTTTCGATATAGCTTGAGCAGATTTTAGCATGGCATCCACATCTATATTTTGATTACTTCTTACGTTAATGTTTGTTTTGTGTAATGGATCAGCTATTTCTGGGAACTCAAGCAAAAGAAGCTCTGCTTTTCTAGCAGCTCCCCAAATTAAGTAATGCTCACGTGCAAGTTTTACATAATTAAGACCTAACTGCTTATAACCAGAACCAATATAGTAATTTCCAGCACATTCATAAATGACGGCGAGATCCTGTTTGAAATCGTTTTCTGTTGCATGAAAGATAGCCTTTTCAAAATGCTGATCTATTTCTCCCCTACTTTTCTTCAAAATCCTAAATAATTCAGCCTCCATTAAGTGGTACTTGTGTTTATAATTAGAAGGTGAATGGAGGGACCATTTTTTCATTCTCTTTATGTTTTTTCTCATCATGTGGATATATTTTCTTTTTTCGCTTTCCGTACACTTTTCACTAAAGCGGCTGAGCCATAACGTACAGTAAAAATAATAATCTGGAGTAATTACTAGTACATTCGTGTGATCTAAAATGGATAATTTTTCTAAAAGTTTAATTGCTTGTTTTTTTTTCTTTAAGAGATATGCCATTTGAAGTCTTAGCGTAAAGTGAATAATATGTCCCGAATTATCAGTATTCGAAATAGGCAAATCAAAATTAGGCTCAATATTAAATGTTAATAATACATCAAGCCAATGTTTCATTTCATTGATAAAATCAACAGATATCAGATAGTTTATACTATGGACAAACTCTAGCTGCTGATGAATCCCCGCCAACACTTCCTGAAGCCTCTCCCCTTTTAAAAGAAGAGTAATGACAATGAAGGAACTTGCAGCACCTGCTAAGTGTATATTGCCTGACTCCATACTATACTTCTGTGATTCATAGAGATAAAAAAGATTCTCATGTAAATGACTTTTCCAATGATTAACAAACGTTGCATTAACGAAATATACTCTTGCTTTTAGGCTTTTACTATTACTTTTCTTAACATGCTGAATAGCTAAGTTTCCATATTCAAAGCTTTTCTTAAAATTTCCAAAGCCAGCACTTTGAATAAGTGAAAAATTAATAAATACTAAACAGGAAATGTCCGTTTGCCCATTTTTTAAGGTAAACAAAAAAGCTTTTAACTGAACTGACCTAGCCAAATGAGACATATATAAAACACCTATCCATATTAAATTTAACACTTTTTCATTAATTTG